>NZ_JACSJN010000001.1:328419-630789 GCF_018617135.1 Exiguobacterium sp. s163 | reverse complement strand
GAATGAATTGGACAGTAGAAGAAGTCAAACAGGCAGATGACGTCAAAGCGTTAGAACAGGCGGTCAACGCGAACGACAAGATTGACGTAAAGGTCGGTCATGAGTCAATCGGACAGAACGACTATGCGGTATATGACGGGGAGACGCTCGTTGGTTATCTCATGCTTTTCCCGTATCTTCCGAACGAGTATGAAGTGAATGCGCTCGTCCATCCTGAATACCGGAAACAAGGTGTCTTCACGGCACTACTCGAAACGGCAAAACAAGACGCGAAGTTGAACGGTTGCGAAGCATTCACGTTCGTCATCGACCGAAACTCGGCATCCGGGAAAGCGGTGCTCGAGCATCTTCAGGCGGCGTATCAGTTCTCGGAATACAATCTCGTTTTGAAAAAAGCGGAGCTCTTCTTGAAGCCGGACGAGGTATCGCTACGTGAGGCGACAGCAGACGACCGTCCGCTCATCATCGTGACGCTCAGCGAGGCGTTCGGTGACCCGGTCGATGTGACGGAAAATATCTATCAACAAATCGACACGCCGGACCGCGTGACGTATATCGGCGAAGTGAACGGCAAACCGATCGGCGTGATTCGCGCTCTTCTGACAGGGGATGACGCGGCAAGCATCCATGCGTTCGGGGTCAAAGCAGGCGAACAAGGCAAAGGCTACGGCACGAAAATGTTGAAACAGATGGTCCAACAACTGTTCCGCATGGGCCGGACGAAAGTCGAGCTCGATGTCGAGACGGAAAACAAGGCGGCGCTCGAGATCTACAAACGCGCCGGTTTTGCGGAGAATGGTGGCTATGAGTTTTACATGATCGAAGTGTGAGGTGAACCACATGGTGAAAAATCTGAAATGGCTCGGCGCGGCGTTTGAATCCTTTCTCGGGATTCCGCTTCTAGGCGGTCTCTTCATCATCGGGATGGGCTATTCGCCCCTCGGTTTCATGTTTGTGTACCACGTGATCGTATTGATTCTTTCGTTCAGTCGATTGAATCGATTCTCTTACGGGGCGGCGGTCGGAATTGCGGCATCGGTGCTCGGCTTTATCCCGTTTGTTGGGATGATGCTGCACTGGGCGGCTGCCATCACGCTCGCGATTGACGCGGCGACGACACCACGTCGTGTGGCGCATGTCGAACGAGACGACGAAGCATTCTAACGAAACGTACTCCTTGACGGGGGTACGTTTTTTCATTGACCAAACGTTCAACTGAAAACGCTATACATTCATTGGAAATTGGACGATATAAGGAGTGATGAACACAATGAGGAGGAACAAACAGTGAAAGTATTTAAAAACTTTACGACGCAACTGCTCGCGTGGATTTTGGTCACGTCCTTTATCACGGGCGGAGCGGTCGGCTACATTACCCTATTACTCTTGACGGAACTCGAGATGGAACAAGGTCAAGTCATGCTCGTCGGTACGGTAGTGGCATTACTCATCTCGTCACTCGGCGGGGGTGTTATTTACTTGATTGCCCGTCGCCCATTGAAAGCGGTCGAGATGGCTTCTGAAAAAGCTGTTGAAGTCGGGAATGGGGACTTGACGGTACACTTCGCCGACGAGAAGACGACGGATCGTTCAGAGATGGGACGTTTGCTCCTATCGATGGACAACATGGTCGAACATCTTCGGGAACAAGGCACGAACATGCGTTACACGGCGGACCAATTGACAGGGTCGGCACAGGAAATCGCAGCAGCGGTCCAAGAAGGGAACGTGGCGGGCGAAAGTATTCGTTCTGCGATGGATTCTCTCAACAAAATGTTAGAAGACAACGTCAGTGCGACGTATAATTCGATGGACTTGCTCGGAGCGGTCGCGCGGACGATGGAGAGCATCCGCCAAGAGATGTCATCGGCGCTTGATTCGGCGAGTGAGATGCAACAGGAAGCAGAGAGCGGGAAAGGCCTTGCCTCGTCTTCGGTCAATGCGATGCATGCGATTGCTGGGAAAGTGGAGCAATCATCAACACTTAACAGCCAGTTGACGGAAATGACAGGCGAAATTTCACGGATCACGGATGTCATCAGTGACATCTCGGCACAGACGAACTTGCTTGCCTTGAACGCATCGATTGAAGCGGCACGTGCCGGAGAGCATGGGCGTGGATTCGCCGTCGTAGCGGCAGAAGTGAAAAAGCTCGCGGAACAAACGGCGAACTCGACTCAAGAAATCACGGACCTCATCGTAGATGTGAAGCGTCTCGTTGGCGATACATCGTCTTCTATGGCGAACGTCAAAGCGGAGGTGGAGACAGGTGTCGGCTTAGTTGAAAAAGCAGGCGGTGCGTTCGCATCGATCCACAATTCAGCGAATGAAGTGTATAGCCATGTCCATTCGGTCGATTCGCTCCTCGATGAGTCACGTGGTCAGATCGATTCGGTTGTGACAAACTCAGCAGGCATCGTTGGTATGGTCGAAGAGGCATCGCGTTATGCGAATGAAGTGACGTCAGCGGCGAGCCAGCAAGCGGCTAGTCTTGGTGAGGTGAACGGGGCGATGACAGAGCTCGTTCGCGTCGCGGAAAGTTTGCAGAATGAGACGGAACAGATGAAGGTGGAAGTGTAAGAGATAAGAGGAGACGTCCCAGTGATGGGGCGTTTTTTCTATGCAAAAGTAAGAATCTACAGGTTTTGAATAGAAAGTTGAAAAAAAGACTAAACAGATACGAGATGACTCCGATATAGAGTATGGAAACGATAAAACGTTCCAAAAAATGCAAGGTGAGGGGCCGGCCTAAACCTTGCATGCTCGGACAAAAGGATTTGGAAGAGCGGAAAAACTTTAAACCTATGGAGGGAAATTACAATGATTATTAACCACAACCTTAACGCTATGAATGCCAACCGTAATATGGGATTCAACACATCGCAAACTGGTAAAGCAATGGAAAAATTGTCTTCGGGTCTCCGAATTAATCGTGCTGGAGACGATGCAGCAGGTCTTGCGATTTCTGAAAAAATGCGAGGACAAATTCGCGGTTTAGATCAAGCAACACGTAACTCACAAGATGCAATCTCTCTCATCCAAACTGCTGAAGGCGCTTTGAATGAAACTCACTCTATCCTTCAACGGATGCGTGAATTATCTGTTCAATCTTCAAACGATACAACAACTGATGCTGATCGAAATGAAATTCAAAAAGAAGTTTCTCAATTAAAATCAGAAGTTGATAGAATTTCTAACACAACAGAGTTCAACACTAAAAAATTGTTAGACGGTAGTGTAGCCAAAAATGCAAATTCTACATCGAGCTTTGCTAATACAGGTCTAACAGGTGTAAAAGTCAGTAACGATGATTTAAAAGCAGACACGTATACGGTGGCAGTTGCTGCTGGAGCAACTGAAGTATTTACTGAAATTAGTGACACTACAGATGTCACTGGTATTGCTATTACTGGTGGATCAACAGTTGAAATGGGTAATTATACTTTAGAAGCAAAGACTAATAGTGGAGATAACACTCAACTTGATTATCTTTTGAAGGATGCAAACGGTAAAGAATTAGCAACTGTCACGGCAGCAAAATCAGCTACAACTGTAGCTATCGGTGGATTTGACTTCACTGTTCCAGATTCAAGTGGTGGAACAACTGGAGAAGGTACACTTAAGTTTAGTGTGGGGCAATCAGCTACATTTACTGTCACTGATTCAACTGGTACTACTGTTGGTACTACTACTTTAACTAATGATACTTCTGGAAAAGTGAATGTTGGGGGATTAGAGTTTACTTTTAACTCGGATTTAGCTGCCGGAACTAATGATGCAGATATTAAAATCCAGGATAATTCTCTTGAGTTCCAAATTGGGGCAAATGAAAATCAAACTGTAAAATTAGCTTTAGGTGACATGGACACAGCAGGACTTAATATTGCTGATCTTGATGTATCAAATAAAACTGGTGCACAGGTTGCAATTACAAAATTAGATGCAGCTATTCAATCAGTTTCTGGAGAGCGTTCGAAGTTAGGTGCAAACCAAAATCGTCTCGAACACACGATTAACAACTTAAGCACATCTGCTGAAAACCTCCAAGCCGCTGAATCACGTATTCGTGACGTAGATATGGCAAAAGAGATGATGAACTTCACGAAGAACAACATCCTCAACCAAGCTGCGCAAGCAATGTTAGCTCAAGCAAAATCACAACCAGAAGCGGTTCTGCAACTCCTTCGGTAAGATTTTACGGGCGTCTTATCTGGTGACGGATAAGAATATAACTGGGTGAATTGCTGGAACTCCTTAGAGCCCTCCTTACGACAACGTGACTGGAAACGGTGAGCGTGAACGTTTGAAAAAAGGAAGGGATTGGACAATCAGCAGCCAAGCATCTGTCAGGAAACTGTGATGAAGGTTCAACGACTAGGATGAACGACCTACCGACTCTATTGTCCACGGTTATGAGATCCGTACTTCGTAAACGGCGAGGGAAGTGCCCAGCCCCTATTTTACAATATTGATAATTTGTATATTGGAATTGTAAAAGGGTGAAGATATAGTCTGGACCATATTGAAAAATATGGGCATCTGCAAGCAAATCAACAGCCTCAGGCTGTACTTCAATTGCTCCGTTAATATAGCAATTGAGCACTTGATCGTTATACTAAAAACCGTGGAGCTTATGCTTCACGGTTTTTCACATCTTGCCACTTATAAACGACGGACCAATACGTTCGATTTAAGCGTTGGGCAATTTCTTTGTCTGTCACACCCTGTTGTTTCCATTCAATCAGTGATGTGACTTCGTCATGACTATAAGGTCTTGCAGGGATTGAGACGCGGATCGTGTAGTCAGGGTGTGTTTGTTTGTAGTGATCCACCTCAGCGTCTAAACGGTTTTGCCATGACAACTTATACATAAAGTCCGGAAGTTCAGCTTGGTAAGGTTGAAGTAAATTTAAAATATCAAAGGTATCCGTCACTTTTGTCGTCTTTAAGTAATAACCAGTGCCGCTTGGAGTTCCAGACGTACGAACGTTGATGTTGTAATGGTCTCTCATCCATTCCGCGAGCTGCTCTAATTGTTCTTTCGAAAAGGCTTGTAAATAGAGAGCGATATGTGGTGTGAATTGAATTTCCTTCTTCTTATGGTTGAATCGTTTACTGAGAAGCAGAGAGCCGTCGTCTAAATAAAGTGTCAGTATACACGCTGGATGATAAATATCTTTTAGTAATTCGAATGGGATATGCTTTTTATTATTTGGATAAAAGAGAGGAAAAAGTCTTGTCATGAGTGGGATAGATCGTGACACTAAATTATTTCCACGTAAGTATAGTAAGTCTGGAAGTTTTCGCTGTTTCCACTCTCGATAACTCAATTGACCTAAACTAAAATGTTCCCGGTAACTATTGTTGATTCTTCTATCATACGCATAACACTTTGTAATTTCCCCATCCCCCAAAATACTAGCAACCAAAATAGCGACTTGTTCTTCTGATAGCCCTTCCCAGTCCATGACGTGTCTCTCCTTCATCAATTTTTTTACCTTTCTTAAGTTATTCCCGATTTATTTGAATAGCCTGAGTCATTAATTTATCGGCTCACATCCAATTTTTTATTGACATGTCGATAAGTAGAACGAGACGATGATTTCTGATTGGAGAAACTATTAACAGAATTAGAAGTTGTATCTTTCGAACAAAAGCGATTAGCCGAATTAAAAGATTTGCTTCGAACGATGCAATCGATTGTATATGAAGCAATCATGAGTGATGAAAAAAGACTACTTACAAAAGCAATTTACAGACCTACAAGCACACGTGAAATTTCTTGAAGCTGGAAAACGATAACGAATTGATTAAACTACTATAAAAATCATGCTTTTTAACCGATAAAGACCATGAGAACAATTATAAGAGGAGTAGACCCATATGAACCCGACCATTTCAGAAGTCCGGCTTCACCTACCTTCTTCCGTCTTGCCGTATGAACAAACGAAAAACGTGTTCGTCGAAGCGAATCAAGCGAAACTCGCCGACGAAGGCATCGTCATTCTTCCGACGCCTCAACACGTTACCAAGCTAGAGGCGGCCGTCGAGAAGGCGAATCAAGTCCTAGAACAACAGCGTACAGGTTTAAAATTTATGAAGCATGAAAAATTGAACGACTATTATATTCAAATCGTGGATACAAACAATGAAGTCATCCGCGAAATCCCGAGCAAGAAGTCACTCGATTTCTTCGCAGCGTTCATGGAGTTCAATCATCTCTTTGACGAACGGGTATAAAGGAGGATTCTCATGACGACACCGATCCGATTTGGCGGACTCGCCAGTGGAATCGATACAGATACGATTATCAAGCAATTGATGCAGGCCGAGCGTGCTCCAGTCGATAAACTGGAACAGAAGAAACAAACGACGGAATGGAAACGCGATGCGTATCGTGAAATTAACCGCTCGCTTATGACTTTACGAAATAGTGCGGTCGACTTGATGTTTAGTCGAAATTTCTATGCGAAGACGTCTAGTTCATCGGATGAGTCACGCGTTTCGGTTGTGACAGGCCCATCAAGTGGAAATAGCGCAATACGCATCGATTCAGTCGAACGATTAGCAACTTCAGCATCTACTTTAATCGACACTGTAGATCGAAATAGTCAGAAGTTAACAGCTGCAACAAAAATATCAGATTTAAATGGACTAGTTGTTGGTCAAAAACGAGTTCATCAGGATACAGCTGGCACAGAAATGAACTTAGCCAAAGGTTTAGATTTTATGGATGCTAGTGTCGTATTAAAAGATCAAGCAGGCAATGCGTTAAACAAAGCAGATTTTGCGTATGATGCGGCAACAGGCAAACTGACTGCTACGAATACAACCACATATGTGGATGGTGTCATTCCTAAAGGAGTGGTGGTAGAGTATACGCAAGGTACTGGTTATGAAATCGGATTTAAGTCATCGACGACGGGCGCACATAAAACCATTCAACTTTCTGCAGATGCAACTGTACAAGATTTAATCAATCAATTGAATGGAAAAGATACGGGTCTTTCAGCTTTCTTCGAACCCGTCAGTGGGAAAATTTCGATTTCGACAAAAGAAACAGGGGAAGCTGCGACAATCGATTTTGATGCTGAAACGCGAATTGCATTGAATTTGAGTACAGCACCGATTGGAACAGACGCAAAATTTAAAGTAAACGGCATTGAAGTGACGCGATCATCCAATACAACTACTTTTGACAATATGACAATCACTTTGAAAGCGGAGTTCCCGACTACTCAAAATCCAACGGCAGGACCGGTTACCCTCTCCGCTGCCACGGACACACAAAAAGTCTTTGACAACATCAAAGGATTCGTCGATAAATACAATGAGACGATTGATCTCATGAACAAGAAGACGCGCGAAGAACGATTCCGCTCGTTCGCACCGCTCACGCAAGCACAGCGCGATGAGTTGTCGGAAGATGAAATCAAGAAGTGGGAAGAGAAAGCGATGAGTGGGATGCTCCGCGGGGATATAATCCTTCGAGGGACGATGGATACGCTTCGTAGCAAATGGTCAGGCGCAACATCGAGCACAAATGATTTAGATATGTCTCGCTTGTTCCAAATCGGTCTCTCGACCGGATCAGACTTCACGAACGGCGGAAAGATTGAGCTGAATGAAGAGAAGTTAAAAGCCGCCATCGAGAAAGACCCGGAACAAGTATACAAGCTCTTCACGGATGAAGAGACGGGACTCCTTCCGCAAATCCGTGACACTGCGAAAGACTCACGTGAGACGATTACGCGCATCGCCGGTGCGGACGGTGCTGGTGCTCCGACGTATTCAATGGGCCGCGAGATGACGCAGATGGATACGCGAATCAAACGACTAAACGATTTACTCATCGATAAAGAAAACGCCTACTACCGTCGCTTCGCTGCGATGGAAACGGCGATGAACCAGGCGAACTCGCAAGCCGCTTCACTTCAACAGTTTTTAGGCGGAGGCATGTAAGAGGAGGAATTTAAATGGTAGCCAATCCATACGCAGCTTATCAAAACAACGCGGTCACGACCGCGAACCCACAGGAACTGACGCTTATGCTTTATGACGGGGCGCTCAAGTTCATGCGCCTCGCCAAGCTTGCAATCGACCAGGGCAACCCTGATTTAAAGAACATCAACATCCAAAAGACGCAAGCCATCTTCCAAGAGCTTCGTCTCACACTCAATAAAGATATCGCCATCTCGGCGAACTTGGATTCACTCTATGACTACATGTGGCGCCGCCTCGTCGATGCGAACGTCAAGAACGATACGACCATCCTCGACGAAGTGCTCGACTTCACGACGGAACTCCGTGACACGTGGAAGGAAGCGATGAAACTCGCGAAGCAGTCATGAGACCGATTGATGAGATCATCTTAAAGACACAGCGTTTAAAAGAGTTGCTGGCGAAAGTTCCGGAAGAGCCGACGTATGACACGTGGATGGAACAAATCCATGAGCTCTTGGACGACCGCGAACAGTTGCTCGCGGCGCACGGTCCTGATCTGGAGAAAGCCGATCAGACGGTCCTTCGGCAGCTCGTCGACGACAGTCAAAAGATCGCCCGTCTCATTGAAGCCGAACACCAGCGCCTCGGGATGACGCTCGGGACAGCCCGGATGGAACGAAAGACGGTCAAATCGTATGTCGACCCATATGAAGACGTCGATTCTAACTTTTCCGGTCTATTTGACCAACAGACGTAAAAAGCTCGAGGGCATATGCCTTCGAGCTTTTGTGTTAAGAGGCTTTGACTTGTCGACGCATCCGGATGATGAAATAAGAAGCGGTAAATAAAATCAGACCACTCACCGTGAAGTTTAAATAGAGACGTGCGGCATCTTGAAGCGATGTGATTGGCGTAGATCGACCGAACCAGAGAAGTGGTAGGATTGTCACGTGCATAACGCTCCAATGAATGAAGATTTGTTTCTTGAACGACCACTGTTGGACTTCATAAATAACGCTTGTGAGCCCGAGGAAGAAGGCAACCCCTGCGTAGACGAGCATTGCGTGTACGGCGTCTGTGTTACCTGACCAACTTTGATAGAGAGCGAGGATCGCGAATGGCAGCGACCAAATGAGACTCCGTAGTATTGCTTTTTTCAATAATTGCATATGAATCTTCCTTCCATTAATTCGTTGTATCTGTATACGCGTATGTAAGGGAAAAGTTTTATCTGAGGAGTAGAGGTGAAATGAAGTCTGTTTTCCGCTATAATCGGGTAAACATCAATGTAGCCGTTGCTTCTTTTCTGGAAAGAGGAGGGAAACGAGATGCGTGAGAAAGAGTCCAACCCGGTATCGTCACGGAAGCGCCGTTATTTCGTCTATGGTCCAGAGGGAGCGTACGATGAATACGTCGAACGGGACCCAAAACTCGAAGCGTACGTCGAGGACGATACGCCGTTTGAGGATCGCCCCGACCCATACGAGGAAGAAGAGCTGAAATCAAGAGGATAAGCATACGTGTCAAGGTTCTATTACGGACCTTGGCTTTTATTTTACCTGGAACTTTTTCTTAATACTGTACCGTCTGTCAATTCGTTATATTCGTCTTAACCACATCACTTTGATTTTGGAAAGGGAGAGATGAAGATGAACATGAAACGATTTGGCTTACTGGTGGCGGTACCGCTCGCACTACTTGTCGGTTGCGGGGAAGCAGACGAACTGAAGACGACAGCCACGGATACGGAAGAAGTGGCAGAAGCGGAAGCGAGTACGGCTGAAGAATCATCAACTGAAGAAACGGACGTTCAAGAAAGTGAACTCGGCACAAATAAGATTTATATGAAGAATAAGGCGCTCACGATCACGGAAACGATGGGACCGATCCAGTTCGCGATCGACAAGGTACAGACGTCACGCCTCACGGTCGCGGAAGCTTATCGAGACTCATTCGATGGACAAGAAGAGGTGACGGTCGTCGCGATGAACATGATTGTTGAGAACACGGTCGACGAGACGATGAGCTTCCATCCGAACCAGGCGACACTGGTGACGAACACAGGGGAGCAGGTGTCTTCAGACTTATGGTTCTCAGATGACGTCGGTGGAGAATTTTTAGGAAAGGTGAAGAAAGAAGGGAACGTCCTCTTCTTCGTGAAAGCAAAACCAGAAGAGCTGACGGACTTGAAAGTCGTCATCGATGGACCGTTTGACGAGAACTTCGACAAAGTGGCAGAAGACCGCTACGAATATACAATTAACGTGACGAAATAAGAGTAGGCGTGCCGAATAAAATCGGTACGCCTACTCTCATGGTTGATTATTACTACACAATAAGCATAGCGAACATACGAAGGGATTCTCATAATTTGAGAGTTCCTTGTATCTTAATTTTTTCATTTTGCAACATCTTAATTCTTAATGGGTACATATAAATCGACTTTAGATTTTCCGTCGGGATCTTCAGCTGGATTGTTCAAATTGAACTCCAAGGTATTTCTAGATTCGTCCACTGAATATTCGCGTTCTGGTAACCATTCTTCCAAAATATATTTATACGTCTCACTCAGTTTTTCTGGAGTATCGTAGAAATGGTGCACGATGTATTGACCACCTTCTAGCTTTTTAAATTGTATCTCCCCGTGTCCTGTTTTATCAAAGTTTTTAGGAACTGTGACACAAGCATCATGTCTACATTCATGAGGATCAACATCGTTCGGATTATCAAATGAAATACCGATAAATTGACTTGATGGAGGGTAAAGGTTGTGTTCCGTCGCCCAATGTATTAATTTCCCCCAATGCTCCTGTGGTTCAAAATAGCTACCCGTACGTCTGATAAATGCAATTTCAGTCTCAGGCAATTGCTTTAAAGTCATATCCATTTTGTAACCCCCATTAAAGTTGATTGATTCAATTGTCTTGATCTCCAAAAAAGTGCTTCATTGAAATAATATCTCGATGAAGTGTTGCAACAGGAATGTTATTTACGCTGATGCGGCAACGGAATCGACAACACGTCCCAGTCACTTCCGGCAAATAGCTTCGACAGATAGACGACTTGTCCGACATGATACCCATAATGCGACACTTGACGTTCAATCGCGTCAATCACGGAATGGGCTTCCCCGCGAATCATCACGTTCTTCCCTAAGTCATCTTGTGTCAGATCGGCTAAGACGTCATCCAACAGTTGCCATCGCTCATCCCATACTTTCATGAGTTCTTCACGGGACAGTTGCTGGTCCTCGAACTCAGCGTCGCGATTGCGGTCCGGCTTTTCGCCATCCGTCGTCAAGAAATCGGTCCAACGTGACTTCATATTGTTCGCCATGTGCTGAATGATCAGAGCGAGGGAGAGCGTATCCGGTGCAAGTGTCTTGTGCAGGTCCTCTTCACTCACTTGGACGAGCGCTCGCTCAGCGAGTTGTTTCTGACTTTTAAACGTCGCACGGACGGTATCGAGATATTGCGTTTCAAACATGAAAAGCTCCTCCTCTTCGTATGTATCTGCTTTGAATATACCTCATATCTATCCCACTAAAAATTAAATTAATGTTATAACAATTGAGATTCCAAGTGATACATCCTGCAAGACGTCACCGCATCGTCGACATGAGGGCACTGGGTAGTCATTGTTGTGTAGATCTCTTATTCATCAATTGTGTCGATTGCGTTTGTCCGTGAGTGGATGAGCGCGATTTTTTGTATGCAAAAAGTGTGAGACACGAGGTCCCACACTTCTGATTACGCATGTTCCAATCGAAACTCTTCCCAATGATCGCGGGCCTGGTTCCGAATCCGCTCCGATACTTCCTTACTGCTCAAGAGAATCCCGTACCAGCGACGCGCATCCTCGTAGTAGTCGAGCGCGGCCGAGAGGTCGGCAATCCGTAGCATAAGTTGATCGTACGGTAATCCGGTCCGTATCGGGTCCGTATACGCTTCTTGTACCTCATTGTATTTATCGAGCGTCCGCTGCATCCATTCCTTCTCAGACGCCGTATCCCCAATCAACCGATACATCCATACAATCCGCATCCCGAGCATGGCGACGACGGAAGGTTTCTGTCCGCTCAACTGGGCCGTCATGACGGCGAACTTATAGAGGAGGATGACGTGCTCATACGAGCGGTCACCTTTCAACACATCTGGATTCACTTGATTGAAGTAGTGCGTCTCGAGTGCTTCCCGGTTATGTTTGCGCACCTTGTCGAACGAGTCATGAAAGACGAGGTGACAATGGTCGCAGACGGTCGGTTCGTATAAATACGGGTTTGGTCCGTCATACGTCGTGTAACCATCCTTCTCGACCTCGAGCGGACGGATGTGACGTGATAAGACACGGTTCGTCTTACTTTCCTGTAAACAATACGGACATTTGACTTTCTTCAAAAATAAATGTTCTGCCATCTCGACACCTCACACATAGACGTTGACGAGCAGTCCGCGAATCTCACCGACCTGGTCGAGTAAGGAGAGGCGAGAGGCTTCTCCTGAGATGACCTGATCCGTCAGCGCGAGGAGTTTTTGGTCGACTTGTTCGACGACCTTATAAATCTTCGCGCGGCCGCGGCGATTGAATCCACGTTTGTCCTCGAGACGGAGTGCCGCGTCAACGGCCTCTTTCATAAAGTCTTTAATCATTTGTTTGTAGTCGGCGAGCGCCTCGACGGTCTGACTCTCGGCGAGCAGTTCTCCTTGTTCATGGATCGCGGCGATTTGACGTTTGAAGCGTTCGTATTCCCGGTCTTCGCGCTTCTGACCGATCACATTTTGGAAGGAGACACCGGGTTCGACTTCGGCGCGCTTTGCCTTACTTGAGCCGAGGAGCGATTGCGTCTCCATGATGCGACGAATGTCCATATGGGCAACCGTCCTTTCTTTAGGTTAGTTCAATAATTGTAACACGCCTTGCGGCAATGCGTTCGACTGGGCAATCATCGCCATGCCGGACTGATTCAAGATATTTAGACGGGCGAAGTCCATCATTTCACGGGCCATGTCGGCATCACGGATTCGTGACTCAGACGCCGTCAAGTTTTCTGAGCCGATGGCGACGACGCTGACGTTCGCCTCGAGTCGGTTTTGAATGGCCCCAAGTTTCGAACGTTCGAGTGACACTTTGTTGATGGCTGCATCGAATTTCGAGATGGCGTCTCCTGCGTCCGCCGGTGTCAATACGCTTAGCGCGTAGAATGTTCGATCAGGTGTTGCTCCATCATTGTCATCATCGACGGCAGGGAGTTCCCCGCCACCAGGTGTCAACGTCGTGATATCGAGTGCGTGCGCCCGCATATCTTGTACGTTTAAGATGACGGCTTCGTTGTTGCCGGCACCGATTTGGAAGAATAACGTGCTCTTCCCTTGCATATATTCCCCGTTCATAATCTTCTTCGAGTTGAATTCGGTCGTCTCCGCGATCCGGGTCACTTCGGCAGTCAATGCGTTAATTTCTTCCTGGACAGCTTTGGCGTCGTCTTCACTGAGCGTTCCATTTGCTGATTGAACCGATAATTCACGCATCCGTTGGAGAAGGGCGTGTGTTTCGTTCATTCCGCCTTCTAGCGTCTGTGTGAGCGAGATGCTGTCGAGCGTGTTGCGTTCTGCCATCGAGAGGGAGTCGAGGCGCATCCGCATCTTCTCCGAGATGGCGAGACCCGCTGCATCATCCGACGCCTTATTGATGCGGACCCCGCTCGAAAGACGGTCCATCGTCTTCTTCATCGATGCCTGATTCAGGGAGAGCGATGAGTAGGCTTTTAAAGCTTGTACGTTATTGGTAATTTTCATAACGGTTTCCTCCAGTCGGGACAGGTTGGGTCTTGGCACGCTCCATTGCTTCACCCCATGTTTGGTCGAGGTCACTTGCGAGCGTATGTAGTTCGGCGATTTTTTCCTTATCCTGGTCGATGATTGCTTCGACGCTTGCGTTTGCCATATATAGATAAATTTCATCCAGTTGAACCGCGATAATCCCGCCGCCGTCATGGAGTCCTTGGTGAAGTTTGACTAAAAGTTCACGAGCTTGGCGAAGATGACGGTTCCGTTCGGCGATCGTCGAGTCTTGGGCACGTTCATAGTGATAAACGAGTGCATGAAGCATCGCTTGCGTGAGTTCTTCTGGCCTCATCTCATATAATTGGGTTGGATTCATCTTTGTTCTCCTTTGATCGAATCAAGTTCCTCTATCAACAACAACACTTCTGCCATCACGTCATACAGTTGGGGCGGGATGGCATCCCCTAAGTCAAGGTCGAGCAGGTGGCCGAGCAAGGAATGGTCGTTCTCGACCGCCACTCCTCGGGCACGTGCTTCCTGTAAAATCTTTTCAGCGACGGCGCCTGTCCCGCGGGCGACGATGACGGGCGCTTTGTCCGTCGTTTCGTCATAGCGGACGACCGCTGCCGTCTTGCGTTTCGTCAAATCCATGCGTTGATACATCGGGACCTCCTAAATTCTAAAGTCATAACCGGTCGTCGGTGCGATCGTTGGCTCTTCGATGACACGATCAGCTTTCGTGAGCGGTTTGAACTGAGTCGTCACACTCTTATATCCGATTGTCTCGAGCGTTTGTTCGATCTTTCCGAGAAGTGGACGGGCAAGACGTTCGACCGTCGCATCGTCATGTTCGAGCGTGAGTCGGAGGTTTCGGTCTTTCGCCTCGAGCTTGACGCCGATTTCTCCAAGGCGAGGGGTCTCCAAACGAATGTAGAGGACACTGTTCTCCCAGTCGACAACGTCCCCGGCCTCCTGGTTTTGGATATGAACATGGATTCCCGTGTCGATCTCTTGCACTTTTGCCGGTAGGGCGAACAAGAGTTGATGGAGCTGACCGCCATCAAGGCGGTTGAGCGTCTGTTGGACTTGGAAGAACGAGGCGAGGCGTTGTGCCTCAGGGTTTGTCGTATCTCCACGTACCGATAAAGCCGATGTCGGCGTATTGGATGTCGCTTGGGCAAGTTGTGCCTGCACCTGCACGCGTTGTGCCACTTCCTGGACGTGTCGTCCGGATAATGTCGAATCGAGCTTGAGTGGCGCGACGGTCGGCATCTCACCGGCGCGTGTCGCTCCGTGCGGGATATATTCGATACGTGCCTGGTTCGGCGCATAGCGGAAGTCATTCAGTGCCGCCCGGACCTCTTTGACAAGTGTCGCACTCTCTTGCGGTTTCGTCGCGAGCAACGACAACGCGACGTCGAGTTTGGCTGTCATGGCGACCAGTTGCTTCTCTTGCGTCACGTCGGTGTGAAGCAAGGCGTCCGTCTTTTGGACGAGTTGCGTCAGACGGGTCGAGACGGTCTCGAGGGCAGGGCGTGCCGCATGCGGGTTCGTCTCGATCAACGCGGCGACTTGTCCGAGTTGTTTCGTCACCGTCGCCTGCTCGCTTCGGAACGTGTTCGTGACGGTCGCGAGATGTGACGTCACTTCTTTCACCATCACTTGCTTCCCGTTGATTGGAGGAAGCGGCATCGCTTGGCGCGATTCAGATTCAATCGGACGCGATGATATCGGTGTCGTCGGCGTGAGGTCACGGATGACCCGGTCGATTGTTTCCGGTGTCGGCGTGACGCGTTCACTCACGGGACGTGACAGATTGACGAGTTCGACATACCGCTCTTTTTGTGGGTAAGGGGCGTTCGGCGCCGGCGGTGTAATCTGTTGTCTCGCTTCGTTCAAAGAGAGGACGGCAATCTCCCGCGCCATCTCACGAGGGACGGTCTGCGTATCGAGCGTCTTCAAATGTAGGATGACGTCCCGCATGTCTCCTTTGAACGCCGTCTCGAGAAGGCGTACCGTAGCTTCGTTCATCGGCAAGCGTCCGGATTGTAGCAGGCGGCTGACCGCGCTTCGTACTTCAGGTGGAAGGGAAGCGAGGAGCGTCTGGATCTTCGCGTCAAGTTTTGACGACGCGGACGCAGGTGGTGCGGATTCAAGTGTCTCTTCCTTTGGAGGGACGACGGTCGCCATCAAGACGCCGTCCTGTTCGGCGAGCGTCACTTGGAACGGGTTCGTCTTCGGAAGCCCGCCTTTAAATGTGACCTCGACTTCTTCACCGTTGATCTTGACGATCGCGGAGTCGGGTCCTGTCTGTTTGACGAGCTCGGCCTTGTACGTCCGGTTCGTCTGGATGCCTGGTAAGACCGAACTGACGGCGGTCGCTTGGGCTTGAATTTGCATGTTTGTCACCTCGACCATAATATCGACCTCTTTTTAAAAAAATGAAGCGAAACAATAGAAAAAAACCTTCCGTCTTTTCGACGGAAGGCGTGTCAGGACTCGAGCACGGGGCTCGCGTTCAATTGTTGGAACCGGGCGACGAGTTCACCTGTCGCTTTCAGTTGGTTCCGGAGGACGTACGGTGTTGCGTTCGTTTGGATTTGATGTCCATCGGTCGTGAGGACAAGCCCGTTCGGCTCACCCTCAATGTTCAGTATGTCTCGAATATGGGACCAGGCATACCATTCACAATCGTCTCGTTTTGGAGACTTCGTCGGGAAGAAGACGAGTCCGGTTGTCGGTTCAATCACGACAGGAACTTTCCCTTTTACGCCGGCGACGCGTTTGGCGATGAAGATTCTTTCCTCGATCGAGCTGTTGTACTGGCGGCAAGAAAGTTGCAACAACTGGTACGGCCGGAGCGGGGTTGAAATCTCGGTGCCATCCTCGAGAATGATCCGTGACTGCTTCATGATGTCAAAGCAAGGGAGAATCGCCACGGTTCGCTTTGTGATGCGATATTTTTCCTCAGAATAGTAGGAGCGCATACGCTGCACCATCCTCCTCGTATTAGATTTTCAGGATCGGCTAAAGACAAACGGCACAAACCTAAATCATCCCTTTAATGATATATCACAAAAAATGTAAATTCAACAAGACAATATGAAAAGTAGGGAAATATAATTCCAATGAAAGCCAAATGACGAAACGTTTACAAATATTTGAGAAAGTATTTGTCACGTTTACAAGAAGGTGGTAAGATTAGCCGTAGAGGACAATCCTCTGTATTCTCCAATGGTGAAAGGAATGGATTTACACATGGTAGGTAAAGTAAAATGGTTTAACTCAGAAAAAGGTTTTGGATTCATCGAAGTTGAAGGCGGCAAAGACGTGTTCGTACACTTCTCAGCAATCCAATCTGAAGGCTACAAATCACTTGACGAAGGTCAAGATGTAGAGTTTGAAATCGTTGATGGCGAGCGTGGCCCACAAGCGGCTAACGTTGTAAAATTATAATTTCAAACCACGAAGCCGGCTCCCTTGGGAGTCGGCTTTTTATTTTGTCTACATAATAAAAAAAGGCGTTTAAAAATGAGTGGAATGGGTATTTTCTTTCTATACCTTTCGCTCGTTCTAGGAAATGTTGAATTCGGAACAAAATTGTCATTATTTTCTGATGATAACGTTTTCAATCGTAGCGTTTTCGGGGTATAATATGAGTGAGCCACCTGATTCCCCTTTCTTTTTTAAGAAATGAAGCAGGAGATTCCGTCTCGTTCGACGAATCATTGGTTCAAGCGGTTATTTCTAAGGAGGAGTTCAGATGATTTATAACATTCGCGGCGAAAACATTGAGGTCACACCAGCAATCAAAGACTATGTCGAGAAAAAGCTGGAGAAGTTGACTCGGTATTTCACAACTCCTACGGATGCACAGACGGCTTACGTCAACTTGAAAGTGTATAACGAGAAACAAAAAGTGGAAGTGACGATCCCGATGCCGAACTTGTTGCTCCGTGCTGAGGACATCAACCTCGACATGTATGCGGCAATCGACCTCGTCGTCGATAAATTGGAACGTCAAATCCGTAAACACAAAACGAAACTCAACCGTAAAGGACGCGGGAAAGAAGGTGGCGTCGGCGAGTACTTCAAGTCTTTAGAAGGACCTGATGATGCACCGGCCGTTTACGATGAGGACGAGGCAGAACTCGAACTCGTGCGGACGAAACGCTTCACGTTGAAACCGATGGACACGGAAGAGGCGATTCTTCAAATGGATATGCTCGGTCACAGCTTCTTCGTCTTCTCTGACGCAGAAACGGGCAACACGAACGTCGTCTACCGTCGTAAAGATGGGAAGTACGGCTTGATCGAACCTGAATAATATACATGACACTACACGACCTCCCGGCTTCGGGGGGTCGTTTCCTTTTGCCTTTCCTTGAAAGGTGGCACCACTTCGGTTAAACTGTACATTAGGGAAAAAACATGCATTTTTTAGTGAGTGCAGAGGAGATATGAGTATGGCGAACTTTTTGAAAGAGTTATTTGCTCCACAGAAACGAATGTTGAAAAAAGCAGAGAAAGCGGCCGACTTGATCGAGTCGTTCGCCGAACCAATCAAAGCATTGTCCGACGAACAGCTTCAGGCGAAGACGGAAGAGTTCCGGGAACGTCTGGCGAAAGGCGAGACACTTGACGATCTCTTGCCGGAGGCGTTCGCGGTCTGTCGTGAGGCATCGGAGCGTGTGCTCGGCATGCGTCATTACCGTGTCCAGCTCATCGGGGGCTATGTGCTCCATAACGGCGACATCGCCGAAATGAAAACCGGTGAAGGGAAGACGCTCGTCGCGACGCTTCCTGTCTACTTGAACGCGCTCACTGGCCGTGGCGTACACGTCGTAACGGTCAACGAATATTTGGCGAAACGAGATAAAGAACTCATGGAGCCGCTCTACTTCGCACTCGGTCTCTCGGTCGGCCTCAACGTGTCGAACATGGACCGTGTCGAGAAACAGGCGGCCTACAACTGTGATATCACGTACTCGACGAACAACGAGCTCGGATTCGACTACCTCCGTGACAACATGGTCCTTTATAAGGAAGACCGTGTTCAACGTGAGCTCTACTACACGATTGTCGATGAAGTCGACTCAATCCTCGTCGATGAGGCGCGTACTCCGCTCATCATCTCGGGATCGGCTCAAAAATCGACAGAACTCTACACACGCGCGGATGCGTTCGTCCGTACGTTGAAAGAAGGAGACGATTATACGGTCGACGTGAAGACGAAATCGGTCCTCTTGACGGACCAAGGGGTCGACCTCGCCGAGAAGTTCTTCGGCATCGACAACCTGTTCGCAATCGAGCACGTCGCCGTCAACCACCACGTCGGGCTCGCCCTTCGTGCGAACGCGGTCATGCATCACGATATCGACTATATGGTACGTGAGGGGCAAGTCATGATCATCGACCAATTCACGGGTCGTGTCATGGACGGACGCCGCTACTCGGAAGGTCTTCACCAGGCGATCGAGGCGAAAGAAGGCGTCGAGATTCAACGCGAATCGATGACGCTCGCGACAATCACGTATCAGAACTACTTCCGGATGTACGAGAAGCTTGCCGGGATGACCGGTACGGCGAAGACAGAGGAAGAAGAGTTCCGTAACATCTACAACATGCAGGTCGTGACGATTCCGACGAACAAACCGATCCTTCGCGATGACAAGGCAGACCTCATCTTCAAATCGATGGAAGGCAAGTTCAAAGCCGTCGTCGAAGAAATTTCGGCAGTCCACGCAACGGGACAACCGATCCTCGTCGGTACGGTCGCCGTCGAGACGTCTGAATACTTGAGCAAACTCTTGACAAAGAAGAAGATTCGTCACGATGTCTTGAACGCGAAGAACCACGCCCGTGAGGCGGAAATCATCGAGAATGCCGGTCAAAAAGGTTCCGTCACGATTGCGACGAACATGGCCGGTCGTGGTACCGACATCAAGCTCGGAGAAGGTGTCATCGACCTCGGTGGTCTTTACATCATCGGGACAGAGCGTCACGAGTCACGCCGAATCGATAACCAGCTCCGTGGTCGTGCGGGTCGTCAAGGGGACCCGGGTAAATCCCAGTTCTACTTGTCACTCGAAGACGAGCTCATGCGTCGCTTCGGAACGGATAGCCTCCAAAGCATGATGGAGCGTCTCGGGATGGATGACACGCAACCGATTGAGAGCCGCATGGTCTCGAAAGCGGTCGAGTCAGCGCAAAAACGTGTCGAAGGAAATAACTACGATGCGCGGAAGCAGCTTCTCGGTTACGACAACGTCATGGCCGACCAACGGAAGGTCATGTATAAGGACCGCTCGAGCATCCTCGAGAACGAGTCGGTCACGGATATCGTCCGTTCGATGATGGCGCAGACGGTCGAACTCGGTGTCGGACAATACACGCCGATCGAACTCGTACCGGAAGAATGGAACATCGACGAGCTCGCGCACTGGGCCAACCAGACGCTCGCGCTCGAGAAGACGGTCGAAGGCAAAGACTTCTTCGGCAAAGAACGTGAAGAAATCATCGAACTTCTCATGGAGCGCGTGAACGAGCAGTATGAGGCGAAACGAGAACTCGCGCCGCCGGAACGCTTCAACGAGTTCGAGAAGATCATCGTACTCCGTGCCGTCGACTCGCACTGGATGGCTCATATCGACCATATGGACCAGTTGCGTCAAGGGATTCATCTCCGCGCTTACGGACAGAACGATCCGCTTCGTGAGTACCAAGCGGAAGGGATCAACATGTTCGACGCGATGAATGCGGCAATCGCAGAAGAAGTGACAGGCTTCGTCCTTCGTGCCGAAGTCGGGGACAACCTCCGCCGCGAGAAAGTCGTCGAAGAGGAAGTCGCCGTATCAGGCAAGAGCGATGCACCTGTCAAGAAGAAGCCGGTCCGTCGTTCGAAAGAAGACAGCATCGGCCGGAACGACCCGTGCTGGTGCGGTTCTGGCAAGAAGTTCAAAAACTGTCACGGTAGACAACAGGCTTAATTATTGAAGAGGCGGGTCCGCTCGCCTCTTTCCTACGGAAAGGTGAATCACACTATGGAAATTTCAGATATTCGGAACGAACTAGAGGCGATGGCGAAACGCCTCGAGAATTACAGAGCGTCTCTCAACTTGACAGAGAAAGAGGCACGTATCGCCGAGCTCGAGAACGAGATGACGTATCCTGACTTCTGGGACAACCAGGAGAAGGCACAAAAAGTCATCGATGAGTCAAACGGACTCAAAGCGATGGTCGACAAGTATCAAGACCTCGCCAATCAACATGAGGACGGCGAAGTGACGCTCGAACTCATCAAGGAAGAGCCGGACGCCGAGATGCAAGAAGAGCTCGGGGAATCGATTCAAGCGCTCAAGAAGGAGTTTGATGACTTCGAACTCGAGATCCTCTTGAACGGACCATACGATGCGAACAACGCCATCCTCGAATTGCACCCGGGTGCGGGCGGTACCGAGTCACAGGACTGGGCATCGATGCTCCTTCGGATGTATCAACGTTTCGCTGACAAACAAGGCTGGAAAGTCGAGACGGTCGATTACCTCCCGGGTGAAGAGGCGGGCGTCAAGTCGGTCACGCTCCGCATCGTCGGTCATAACGCATACGGCTACTTGAAGGCGGAGAAAGGGATTCACCGCTTGGTCCGCATCTCGCCATTCGACTCGTCAGGTCGTCGTCATACGTCGTTCGTGTCATGTGACGTCATGCCGGAATTCGATGACGACATCGAGATCGAAGTACGGACAGAAGACCTCCGTATCGACACGTACCGTGCATCAGGTGCCGGCGGTCAGCACATCAACACGACGGACTCTGCCGTCCGGATCACGCACGTGCCGACGGGCGTCGTCGTTTCGTGTCAGACCGAGCGCTCACAGATCAAGAACCGTGAGTCGGCGATGAAGATGTTGAAAGCGAAATTGTACCAACGCGAACTCGACGAGCAGCAACGAAAACTCGACGAGATCCGTGGGGAAAAGACGGACATCGGTTGGGGTAGCCAAATCCGTTCGTATGTCTTCCACCCGTATTCGATGGTCAAAGACCACCGGACGAACTATGAAGTCGGGAACACGAGTGGCGTCATGGACGGCGACGTCATGCCGTTCATCGATGCCTACCTTCGTAAAACAAATATGTGATGCATGTGGCTCAAAGACACCCGTCTTTGGGCCATGTTGTGTGTAAAGGAGACTTTCTTTAATGAAGCAAATCGTCAAAGACTATCTGTATTTGTTGACCGGCTCAGTGTTCGTCGCCTCGGCCTTCAGCTTATTTCTGTTGCCAAACAATCTGGCATCAGGCGGGGTGAGCGGGATCTCGGTCATCACGTATGAGCTGTTCGGCATCTCGCCGGGGGCGTTCCAGCTCGTGGCTAACGTGTTACTTTTGATTATCGGTTGGGCCATCCTTGGACTCGGCTTCGGGGTGAAGTCGCTCGTCGGCTCCATCTTCTTACCGGGTGTCATTCTTTTCTATGAGGCGATCGATGCCGGTGCGGCCGTGGACGATACGCTCCTCGCGGCCATCTTCGGTGGTGTCGGCGTCGGGGTCGGACTCGGGCTCATCTTCCGGGGGCGCGCCTCGACAGGGGGGATGGACTTGATCGCGCAGGTCTTACATAAGTTCACGCACATCCCGCTCTATCTCTGTATCGCCATCCTCGATGGCATGGTCGTCTTGACCGCGGCCTTGACGTTCTCGTTCACGACCGGACTCTATGCACTCATCGCGTTATTCATCACGGTCAAGATGATCGACTTCGTCCAGCTCGGGTTCACACAGGACAAGATGGCTTACGTCATCTCGGAGAAGCGGGACTTTATCGTCCGGGCCGTCTTCGAGGAGCTTGACCGCGGAGCGACAGAGATCCAAGCGATCGGAGCGTATTCACGTCTCGACCGTCCGATGCTCATGATCGTCGTCCGTCAGAGCGAGGTGAGTCGATTGAAGGAAATCATCCGTCGGATCGACCCAGAGGCGTTCCTCGTCTTCAGTGAGGCACATGAGGTGCTCGGACAAGGGTTTACGTCTGATAAGCGTTACATCAACGTGCCGTAAGTTGTGGAATCTTTGTGTACTTTTCGTGAGATTAGGTTAGAAAACATACGTTAACGGCTATAATGGTAAATGTAGGTCATTTCTACAACTTAGGAGGGGAACGTGGTTATGAAAAAATGGATGATGGCCATCGGCCTCGGCGCCATGCTGACACTCGGCGCATGTGGCGGCGGTGAAGAAGAGGATACATCGAGCAACGGGGATTCGGGCTCGAACACGGCATCGGTTGACGCGGAAGCGGTATACGCACAAAACTGTGCGGCATGTCATGGTGCGAACCTTGAAGGAATGAGTGGTCCGTCACTCGAGCAAGTCGGTGCTCGTCTGTCGGCAGAAGAGATTGAAAACGTCATTCGAAACGGTCAAGGCGCGATGCCTGCGAACGTCATTGAAAAAGACGAAGAGATCACAGCGGTCGCCGCTTGGCTCGCTGAGAAAAAATAAGATTCGACAGCATGAGGTGGAACACACCTCATGCTTTTTTGTTTTGGGTGTTAAGGCTTGGGGAAATATTGTTAAGGTAACGTGAGACATAGTGGAAATGGAGTGATGACGATTGAAGACGAAACTGATTGACTGGCCGACTTTTATCGGCTCGTTTGTATTACTGTTAGGGGTGACGTTACCGCTCATCTTCTTCCCAGAGACCGGTAAAGCGTGGGTCGGTGCGGCGAACGAATACATGACCTCTAACTTCGGCATGTTGTACTTAGCAATGGGCTTAGGTGCGTTCGGATTTTTGATTTTCATTGCCTTCAGTAAGAATGGTCATATCAAATTAGGTCGTGAAGATGAAGAACCCGAATTTAGTACATTCTCTTGGGCGGCGATGTTATTTGCTGCCGGCATCGGGTCCAGCATCCTCTATTGGTCCGTCATCGAATGGGTCTATTACTATGAAGGTCCGCCGTTCGGGCTGACACCGGAGTCACCGGAAGCGATTCAATGGTCGACAGCATATGGGATGTTCCACTGGGGACCGATCGCTTGGGCAATCTATACGTTACCGGCACTGCCGATCGCTTATTTCTTTTACGTCCGTAAGAAATCCGTCTTAAAGGTAAGTGAAGCGGTACGTCCCGTTATCGGAAAATGGGCAGATGGACTCCTCGGTAAATTGATTGATATCTTATTTATCTTTGGATTATTAGGTGGTGCCGGGACGACGCTCGCCCTCGGTACCCCGATGATTGCCGAAGGGGTCAACGAACTGACAGGGATTCCCGTCACGCTCGGGATGCAGGCCGTCATCATGTTGATTTGTACGGTCATCTTCGCCATCAGTTCTTACATTGGACTGAAGGGTGGCATCAAAGTACTCAGTGACTTGAACATCTGGCTCGCCCTTGGGATTTTGACGTTCGTGCTTATCTTTGGTCCGACTCGATTCATTATGGAGACGACGTTCAATGGAGTCGGAATCGTCATGGATAACTTTTTCCGGATGGCAACGTGGATGGAACCGTTCGGTGACTTCGGTGGCTTCACATCGACCGGGTTCCCGGAATCGTGGACGGTGTTCTATTGGGCATGGTGGCTTGTCTATGCACCATTCGTCGGATTGTTCGTCGCCCGTATCTCACGCGGTCGTACGATTCGGAATATGATCTTTGGGACGATGGTGTACGGAACGCTCGGATGCATCTTGTTCTTTGGGATTCTCGGAAACTACGGGCTCTACCTTCATCTAAGTGGGACGTTCGATGTTGTCGGGTACATGGCGGCGAATGGCCCGGCACCTACAATCATCGCCATCATCGGCCAATTGCCTTTCGGGAAAGTCGTCATCGGCGTCTTTACGCTTCTTGCCATTATCTTTTTGGCGACAACGTTCGATTCATCATCATACATCTTGGCATCGGTCACGCAAAAACATGTCGAGGATGAGCCGATTGTCTGGAACCGTCTCTTTTGGGCGTTCGCGCTTGCTATCATGCCGCTCACGCTCATGTTCCTCGGCGGACTAGAGACGCTCCAGACAGCGAGTATCGTCGGTGGATTCCCGCTTATCTTCATCATGTTCCTTCTTGCTTGGTCATTCGTCCGCGTATCGAGTCGGGATATCCGGGCTTCCGATGACTATGAATCCTCAACGATTCATATCAAGTATCGGAAACGGAAAAAGTCGCCGTTTGATGCATTGAAAGAAAAACCACACGATTAAATGTGGCGTATTGGTGAAGGGTGTTCCTTAGGGAGCACCCTTTTGAAGTGCGGTTTCAACATTCTCTGGGAGATTAAGAAAGTGAGGTTCTTCGCGACATTTTCACATCGAACTCAATCGAACTGAAACAATCCTGTAATGGTGTTTTAAAAGTCGGATTGATATAATTGTAGTCGCTTCAACATATGCCCTAGATGATTTTTTGACCAGGCTAACATAAAAAAGCGACACCTTGACAGAGGGAGCCGTTTCCTGTAAAAAAGACTCTAGGCGAAATATACAGTAACTAAAATAATCGATTCAAATTCGTCATAGATGCTTAAAAATAATTTAAAAAGGGTAGGGAATACGTTATGATCTCGATGCAAAAAGTCAGTAAAGTATATCCGAACGGCGTCGTCGCCATGGATGACCTCGATCTAGAAATTCGCGACGGCGAGTTCCTTTATGTCGTCGGGCCTTCCGGTGCCGGAAAGTCGACGTTCATGAAGATGATTTATCGTGAGGAGAAGCCGACAGCCGGTCAATTGTTGATTGACGGACTCGATGTCGGGAAAATTAAAAACCGACACGTACCGAAGCTACGCCGTCAACTCGGCGTTATCTTCCAAGACTTCAAATTGTTGCCGTCACTTACGGTATATGAGAACGTAGCGTTCGCATTAGAAGTTGTAGGAGCGGACACGTCTTCGATTCGGAAACAAGTCATGGATGTGTTGAACCTTGTCGGATTGAAGAACAAGGCGCGCAACTATCCCGACGAACTATCAGGTGGAGAACAACAACGTGTCTCGATTGCTCGCGCAATCGTCAATAAGCCAAAATTGATCATCGCCGATGAGCCGACAGGGAACTTAGACCCGGAAACAGCATGGGGCATCATGGAAGTGTTTGAAGAGATTCACCGCCGCGGAGCCACAATCGTCATGGCGACACACAACCGTGACATCGTCGATAAGATTCGTCACCGCGTCATCGCGATTGAGAACGGGAAAGTCGTGCGCGATGAAGAGAAAGGAGCATATGGCTATGATATTTAAGACTGGATTGCGCCATTTGCGTGAAGGGTTCAAAGGAACACTTCGGAATGGATGGATGTCGTTCGCGGCGATTAGTGCCGTGACCATTACGTTGCTACTTGTCGGTGTATTCGCACTCGTCATGTTCAACATCAATGAAATTTCAGATAACGTCGAAAATGATGTCGAGATTCAAGTGTTCATCACTCGTACAGCGGATGAGAACTCGGTTGAGAAACTCGGGGAGAACATTGAACAGGTGCCGGGTGTCTCGACGGTCACGTTCAGTTCAAAAGAAGATGAGCTAGCGAAGTTCCAAGACCAGCTTGGCGATGATGCGGCTGCATACGGAACGGTTGAAAAAGACAACCCGCTCCACGCCCGCTATATCGTCAAAGCACAAGACCCGACAGAACTAGAGGAAGTGGCCAAATCGGTCGGTTCACTCGATAATGTGGACGATGTGAAATACGGAAAAGACTACATCGATAAAATGTTTGCTTTCTTCAACGGGATTCGCATCGGTGGACTCGCGTTGATTGTCGGTTTGACATTGATGGCGATGTTCTTGATCTCAAATACGATTAAAATGACAATCTTCTCGCGTCGCCGTGAGATTGAAATCATGCGACTCGTCGGAGCGAAAAACAGCTTTATCCGCTGGCCGTTCTTTATCGAAGGATTGCTCCTTGGAATGCTTGGGGCTCTCGTCCCGATTCTTGTCATTTATTTCGGATATGACGTTGCATATAGTGCTTTACAACCATCGCTTGATCAATTGAATAGTGATATATTTAAGTTGATTGATCCATCGACGCTAACAGTCCAAGTATCGCTTGTTTTACTTGCACTCGGTGCGTTCATCGGAATCTGGGGATCGACGACATCGCTCGGTCGTTTCTTGAAAATCTAACTTAAATAAGGAGGAATTGGCGGATGAAACGTTCGCTTGCGCTAGGGTTGTGTGTATCGTTACTTGCCATGCCGGTCATGGCGACAGAGAAAGACACGTTGAAAGCTCGACAAGATCGACTGTCCAATGAGTTGGAGGAGTCGAAAAAAGCGCAGGCTGAGACGGATGCCGAACTCGAGATCACCGAGGCAGAGCGTGATGCCGTGAAGACGGAAATACACGTCGTCGACGACCGGTTGAATGAATTGAGCGAACAAATCGCCATTCAGCAGCATGAGGTCGATACAGCCCGGGCAGAACTCGAGTCGACCCGCCAACAACTTTCCGTTCAGGAAGAATACTTGGAAAGCCAGAAGGAACTCGTGAACGAGCGCCTTCGCGTTTTGCAAGTACATGAAGACACTTCCTATTTACAAGTCATTTTTGAGTCCCGTTCCTTCGGCGACTTCGTGACACGGGCTATGACGGCCCGCACGATCGCTGAACAGGACCGGGAGCTCATACATAATTATATGAGTGAGATGGAACGTTTGGAGTCGCTCGAGTCGACACAACGTACCCAGCTCTCTTTCATCAAGCAAAAAGAGCGCGAGCTCGTCATCACCAAGCAAGACCTTGACCGGACGGCCGAGAAGAAACGTGACCTGTTGGTTGAACTGAACGAGCAAGTAGAGCAGCTCGAGCTCGAAAAGATGACGCGCAGTGAAGAGCAGGCGGTCATGGCTGAACAGAACCGCATCATCAGTGAACAACTAGAGGCGATTGCGACTGCCGAACGAGAAGCCGCAGAGGCAGCGGAACGTGCCAAACGTGAAGCTGAGGCGCGTGCTGCTGAAGAGCGAGCACAAGCAGAAGCGGAAGCCCGTGAGTCGGACGTCGAGGAGGCACCAGAAGTGACCGCACCAACCGAAACACCGACGAATGTGTCCACGTCCACGGGATTCGTTCGTCCTGTGTCCGGTTATGTGTCTAGTCCGTTCGGTCCACGAGACAACCCGTTGACAGGTGTGCCGGAGATTCACAAGGGCATTGACCTCGTCAATGCGTCTGGAACACCAATCGTGTCAAGCGCACCAGGTGTCGTCATCAAGGCGGCACCGGCGACCGGGTATGGAAATGTCGTCTTCGTTTCGCATGTCATCAACGGTGAGATTTGGACGACCGTCTATGCCCATTTAAATGCGATCACAGTCGGAGCCGGTCAACAAGTGGCGGCGGGACAGACGGTCGGAACGCTCGGCAATACCGGCTGGTCGACGGGTCCCCATCTTCATTTTGAGTTACACCGAGGAAAATGGGCACCGGGACAGCCGAACGCGATTGACCCAGCCCCGTATATTGGATACTGACAGAAGCGGACGCGTCCCAAATATGTGGAACGCGTCCGCTTTTCCTTTAGTTTTTGCTATACTAATGAAAAGACTTACAAAGAGAAATGAGGGACCAACCCGTGAAAAATTCAACCGCAGGACTACTCGCTGGCACAACGTTCGTGGCTGGGGCCGGTGCAGGCCTTGCGACGATGGCGTTTACAGACACATCGCTTCCCATTCAAACGAATGCGGAAGGCTGGGATAAAGTCGACCAAGTACGTGATTTGATTGAAGAACATTCGTTACAGGACATCTCAGAAGACGATTTATTGACCGGTGCGCTCGACGGGATGACCGCAGCGCTGAACGACCCGTATTCGGATTTCTTGGATGCGGAAGAAACGTCACAATTTACGGACTCGATTGAATCGAGTTTTGAAGGAATCGGCGCGACTTTGGAGAAGAAAGGAGAGGACATCTTAATTGTCGCTCCGATCAAAGGCGCTCCGGCCGAAGAGGCTGGACTTCGTCCTGGTGACATCATCACAGCGGTCGACGGGGAGTCGATCGAAGGGATGGATGTACAGGAGGCCGTCCAATTGATTCGAGGAGAAAAAGGGACGACCGTCACATTGACGATTCGCCGTGGCAGTCAGACGGCGGACTACGAGATCATACGTGACACGATTCCAATCGAGACGGTCTTCTCTGAAGTGAAAGAGAAAGACGGTAAAAAGATTGGGTATCTCCAAGTCACCCAATTCTCAGAACCGACGGCTGATGAATTCCTCGAACAACTCGAGCAACTCGAGTCAGAAGAGATCGATAGCTTGATCATCGATGTTCGTGGAAATCCGGGAGGTCTCTTACCTGCCGTCATCGAGATGTCAGAAGGATTCGTCCCGACATCAAAACCGGTCGTCCAAATCGAGAATGCGGACGGGGACCGGGATGCACAAAACGGCCGCGCTCGTGAAGCGAAACCGTATGACCTGTTTGTCTTGACGGATGAAGGTTCTGCCTCGGCATCTGAGATTTTGACTGGTGCGATGAAAGAAGGAGCAGGCGCGACCATCATCGGGACGAAGACGTTCGGAAAAGGTGTCGTCCAGACGGCGTTCGACTTAGAGGACGGCAGTAACTTGAAATTGACGACGAGCAAGTGGCTCACACCGGACGGAAATTGGATTAACAAGAAGGGCATCGAGCCGGACATTGAAGTGGAGCAACCGGATTACTTCAACGTGACCCGTGTCCTAACAGAAGAAGAGTCGCTCCAAGTCGGAGATTACGGTGACGCCGTCTCGAACTTGCATAAAATTTTAACTGGAATCGGCTATGAGCCAGGCGGTCAGCCGGGATATTACGGGGACACGATGGCGAACGCCGTGAAAGCATTCCAGACAGACAATGGTCTCGAGGCTTCTGGAACTGTCGATGAAGAGACGGCCTCGGCCCTCGAAGCGAAGTTGCTCGAAGCGATTCAAGATGAGGCGAATGACGCCCAATTGAATCGTGCGCTTGAAGAAGCCGCAAAATAACGTTGTATGAAAGAAAGGGTTGGACCGCGTGGAAGTTGTACGAATGGGTGTTACGGCTTTATTGACGTTGTTAGGTAGTCCGCTGTTTTGGGTGACACTTGTCGCCCTTACATACATATCGCTGACACGGGTCAAGCGAGAACGGGCCATGTTCCGTTCGAGACGTCGCTCACCGAAGTCGGAATGGAGACATTTCATCTGGCCGAGTCTTCTGTTAGCGGTCCTCTCATCGGCCGTGACGATTTTACTCGAGACGACCATCACGTTTGAGTGGGCCGTCTCGTTCACGATTCTCTATACGCTCGTCGTCTTGACGATGCATCCGCGATTCTTTAATCCGGTGCTGCCTCTTCTCGTGTTGTTTGGGGTCGTCTTGTTACGCGATGTTGTCGCATATGGGGTGCTTCGTGATTGGGTAGCAGCACTCGCTCAGGTCGATTGGACGGTCTATGCGCTCACATTCGGCCTCGTCACCCTTGCTGAAGCGATTCTCTTGCGCTGGAACGGACCAAAAGAGACATCCCCGACCTTGATCTTGTCGAAACGGGGGCAGTTTATCGGAGGGCATGTCGTCAAACGGATTTGGTTTTTCCCGCTCGTCGTCTTCGTGCCACCGATGTTCGGTCTCGACTGGCCGATGGTGCCCATCATTCTTCCGATTCCCATCGGGGTCAGTTTATTGTCGACCGGCGCCCTACCAGGAACGCTTCTCGCACGACTGAGCAATTATCGTGCCGTACTCGCTTTGATCGCTCTCGGTCTATTCGGCCTCTCATATGCGTTTGAGATTCCATATGTCGACTATGTAGTATTGACGCTATTCGTCCTCTATGAGCTCGGCTTACAATGGATCAAACGCGAGAATCGGGGAACGACACCCGTCTTCATCAACGGAAACCGTGGGGCGGTCATCGTCGACACGCTACCGAACTCGCCTGGAGAGGCGATGCAGCTCATCCCGGGTGAATCGATCTATAAAGTCAACGGGACGGTCATCACCGGAGGGCACAGTTTTTATGAGGCGCTCCAGCAACATAAGCCATACATCAAGCTGGAAGTGTTGAATCTGAACGGAGACATCCGATTCGTTCAACGGGCGATGTATGAGACCGATCCACATGAGCTCGGGATTTTGTTCGTCGGGGAACCAACGAGCCCGAGAGTTCGCTTACGTAAACTGTAAGAGTATCCGTCATGGGTACTCTTTTTTTGCATACAAAAAGGGCACCTGCAAGGATGCCCTTTCGTCTTATACATCAAGTTTTGAAGGTTTGAATGCCATTGTGGCTTCGACAGCGTGTTGCCATCCTTTGTATAGGGCTTCACGGTGAGACTCGTCCATGTTCGGATCGAACTTCTTATCGAGTTTCCACTGGTCTTTGACTTCGGCTTGGTCTTTCCAGAATCCAACGGCGAGACCCGCCAAGTAGGCGGCACCGAGTGCAGTCGTTTCACTCACTTCAGGACGTTCGACCGGGACGTTGAGAATGTCCGATTGGAACTGCATGAGGAAGTTGTTGCTGACGGCTCCACCATCGACGCGGAGCGTCTTCAAGTTGATGCCTGAGTCATTTTCCATCGACGTGAGGACGTCACGTGTCTGGTAAGCGAGTGACTCGATTGTCGCCCGGACCATCTGTTCTTTCTCTGTCCCACGCGTGAGACCGAAGATGGCACCACGGACGTCAGAGTTCCAGTACGGGGCACCGAGACCGACGAAGGCAGGAACGACGTAGACACCGTCAGTTGATTCGATCCGTGTCGCATACTGTTCTGAGTCTTTCGCTGATTTCAACATTCGTAATCCGTCACGGAGCCACTGGATTGCAGAACCGGCGACGAAGATCGAACCTTCGAGCGCGTATTCTACTTTCCCGTTATAGCCCCAAGCGATTGTCGTCAAGAGACCGTGATCAGATTTGACGGCTTCTTCTCCCGTGTTCATGAGCATGAAACAACCTGTTCCATACGTGTTTTTCGCCTCACCTTTTTCGAAGCAAGTTTGTCCGAACAAGGCGGCCTGTTGGTCACCTGCAGCTCCGGCAATCGGGACTTCGAATCCGAAGAAGTGGTATGGAATCGTGTTCGCATAGACTTCACTTGACGGTTTGACTTCAGGAAGCATTGATTTTGGCACTGTCAAGATGTCGAGTAACTCGTCATCCCACTTCTGCTCGTAGATGTTGTACATGAGTGTACGCGATGCGTTCGAGTAATCGGTTACGTGTGCTTTTCCACCAGAGAGTTTCCAGATGAGCCACGTGTCGATTGTCCCGAAGAGGAGTTCGCCGTTCTCAGCTTTTTCACGTGCACCCTCGACGTTGTCAAGAATCCATTTGACTTTCGTTCCTGAGAAGTAGGCATCGATGAGGAGACCTGTTTTGTCGCGGACCATATCGGAATGACCGGCTGCTTTCAGCTCTTCACAGATGTCGGCGGTTTGACGGGATTGCCAGACGACGGCGTTATAGACAGGGCGTCCTGTTTCCTTCTCCCAAACGACAGCTGTTTCACGTTGGTTCGTGATCCCGATTCCGGCAATCTCATTCGGGTCGATATCAGCAGAACCGAACGCTTCCGCCATAACGGCGAGGACAGACCCCCAAATCTCATTGGCGTTGTGCTCGACCCAGCCTGGTTTCGGGAAGTATTGTTTGAATTCGCGCTGTGCGACTGTGACAATTTTTCCATCATGATCAAAGATGATTGCTCGTGAACTTGTCGTTCCTTGGTCCAATGCTAAAATATAACGTTTTTCTTTCGCCATATGTGATTTCCTCCTTCAAAATTATGTGTTAAGGGACGAGAATACCGTAGATGAGTGCGGCAATAATCGCACCGATAATCGGACCGACGACCGGGATCCATGAATAACCCCAATCTGAAGATCCTTTTCCTTTAATTGGAAGGAATGCGTGTGCGATACGTGGCCCAAGGTCACGTGCCGGGTTGATCGCATATCCCGTCGTACCACCGAGCGAAAGACCAATCGATACAATCAAGAAACCAACGATGAGTGGATTGAGTCCGTCTGCGAATGTGTTTGCCCCGAATGACAACAATGCAAAGACAAGGACGAATGTTCCGATAATCTCACCAATCAAGTTGTACGGCGTGCTTCGAATACCTGGAGCTGTCGAGAACGTCGCCAGTTTTAAACCAGGATCGTCTGTCGCATCATAGTGCGGCTTGTAGTGGACATACACTAAACATGCCCCGATGATGGCTCCAATAAACTGAGCGAGGATATAAAGTGGGACATCAGCCCATGGGAATTCGCCTGCTGTCGCGAGACCAATCGTGACGGCAGGGTTGATGTGAGCGCCTCCGTAAATTCCGGCTGCGTAGACCCCGACCATAACGGCAAGACCCCAACCCATTGTGATGACAATCCAGCCAGAGTTTTCCGCTTTGGAATGGCGGAGGACGACGCCGGCGACGACACCGTTACCGAGCAGAATCAATAGCATCGTACCAATAATTTCACTGACAAATGCTGACATGTGATACTCCCCTTTCTCCCTTATGCAATTTGACTTACCACTTCATTATATGCCCAAAATGTAAGCGTTTTAAAACAGTGTTTTTTAAAAATCCTACTTTTTTCCTACAAATGTTCACATTTACAGCTGTAAACTTCGCAAAAGAATTAAGAAGCAGAGCGAAACGTTCACGAAGTGGATGGTTTTTTCGGATATTTCAAGCATTCCAATTTACTAGGGACATAGTCCAATCTGAAAAGTGCAATGCTTTATGCCACAAAAGTGATTCTGTTGAAATCTTGATGTGATGATTTGGATGGAACAAGATGTTTCTTTTGAGACAGTAAAGGAAAAAGAAATGAACAATGGATTGAATGAAAAAAAGAAATAAAATGAATTAACCTACAAACTAATAAGCGAATATTTGTTCGTGTCTATGGTATAATCAAGACACTTATGAAATGAGAAGGTGAGGAGTATCTTATGGAATCGATTCCGTTTGCATTACAATCTGAATTTCAACCAGGAGGCGACCAGCCTGAAGCGATTCGACAGCTTGTCGAAGGTGTAAATCGAGGTGACCGGTATCAGACGCTCCTCGGTGCAACGGGTACGGGTAAAACGTTTACCGTTTCGAACGTCATTCAAGAAGTAAAGAAGCCGACACTCGTCCTCGCCCATAACAAGACGCTCGCCGGTCAGCTCTACTCGGAGTTCAAAGAGTTCTTCCCGAACAACGCGGTCGAGTACTTCGTCAGTTACTATGACTACTATCAACCGGAAGCGTACGTGCCGTCGACGGATACGTTCATTGAGAAGGATGCTTCAATCAATGATGAAATCGATAAGCTGCGTCACTCGGCGACGTCGGCTCTCTTTGAGCGCGATGACGTCATCATCGTCGCATCTGTCTCCTGTATTTATGGTCTCGGTAACCCGGAAGAATATCGGAGCCTCGTCTTGAGCCTTCGCGTCGGGAAAGAGATGGGACGTGACGAGATGTTACGTAAACTCATCGACATTCAATATGAACGAAACGATATCGATTTTCAGCGTGGACGTTTCCGTGTCCGCGGGGACGTCGTCGAGATCTTCCCAGCATCGCGTGACGAACACTGCATGCGCATCGAGTTCTTCGGAGACGAGATCGACCGTATCCGTGAGATGGATCCGTTGACGGGTGAAATCATCGCAGACCGTGATCACGTCGCCATCTTCCCGGCATCCCACTTCGTCACACGCGACGAAAAATTGCAAAAGGCAATCGTCAACATCGAAGCGGAACTTGAGGAACAACTTGAGAAGTTCCGCGAAGAAGGGAAGCTCCTAGAAGCGCAACGACTCGAGCAACGAACGCATTACGATTTGGAAATGATGCGTGAGATGGGGTATTGTTCAGGAATCGAGAACTATTCGCGCCACTTGAACTTGATGCCAGAAGGCTCGACTCCGTATACGCTACTCGATTACTTCCCAGAAGACTTCTTACTCGTCGCCGATGAGTCGCACGTGACGCTCCCGCAAGTACGCGGGATGTACAACGGGGATCAGGCACGGAAACAAGTGCTCGTCGATCACGGCTTCCGTCTCCCTTCGGCGAAGGATAACCGTCCGCTCAAGTTCGATGAGTTCGAGAAGAAAGTCTCACAAGCGATTTTCATCTCGGCGACACCAGGTCCGTACGAACTCGAACATACGCCGAACATGATTGAGCAGATCATCCGTCCGACCGGGTTACTTGATCCGACAATCGAGATTCATCCGATCAAAGGTCAGATTGACTACTTGATGGATCAGATTCGCGAACGCATCAAGCGCGACGAGCGCGTGCTCGTGACGACGCTCACGAAGAAGATGGCAGAGGACCTATCCGATTACTTACGCGAAGCGGGAATCAAGGTCAACTATATGCACTCCGAGATCAAGACGCTCGAGCGAATCGAAATCATTCGTGACCTTCGGCTCGGGAAGTATGACGTGCTCGTCGGGATCAACTTGTTGCGGGAGGGTCTCGATATTCCAGAGGTCAGTCTCGTGACGATCCTCGATGCGGACAAGGAAGGGTTCCTTCGTTCGGATCGCTCGCTCATCCAGACGATTGGTCGAGCGGCGCGTAATGCGAACGGACACGTCATCCTGTTCGCGGACAAGGTGACCGACTCGATGGCGCGGGCCATCGAAGAGACGGATCGTCGTCGGTCGATTCAACAGGCTTATAATGAAGAACATGGAATCATCCCGCAGACGATTCGAAAGGACGTCCGAGGGGTCATTCGGGCAACGGTCGAGGCGGAAGAGGAAGCACTCGAATCGCTCAGTACGATGAAGCCGGCCGAACGCGAGGCGGCGATTGCCAAGTTGGAAGAAGAAATGAAGCAAGCGGCGCGCGACCTCCAGTTCGAACGTGCGGCCGAATTGCGTGACTTAATCTTGGAGTTGAAGGTAGGGAATTAAATGGCTGAAAAGAAAAATGCGATTGTCATCAAAGGGGCACGCGTCAACAACTTAAAAAATATTGACATCGATATCCCACGTGACCAGCTCGTCGTCTTGACGGGCTTGTCCGGCTCCGGGAAATCGTCACTTGCGTTCGATACGATCTATGCGGAAGGACAGCGTCGTTACGTCGAGAGCTTATCCGCATATGCCCGACAGTTCCTCGGACAGATGGATAAGCCAGACGTCGATACGATTGAAGGGCTCAGTCCGGCCATCTCGATTGACCAGAAGACGACGAGTCGTAACCCACGGTCGACGGTCGGGACGGTGACCGAGATTTATGATTACCTTCGTCTATTGTTCGCACGAATCGGGAAGCCGGTCTGTCCGAACCACGGCATCGAGATCTCGAGTCAAACGATCTCACAGATGGTCGACCAGGTGATGGAATTGCCGGAACGGACGCGACTCCAAATTCTTGCGCCAATCGTATCGGGTCGAAAAGGGACGCACGTGAAAGTATTCGACTCCTTGAAAAAAGAAGGATTTGTTCGTGTCCGTGTCAATGGTGAAACAATTGAATTGACGGATGAGATCGAGCTCGATAAAAACAAGAAGCATTCGATTGAAGTCGTCGTCGACCGCCTCGTGGTCCGACCTGACGTCGAAGGGCGCCTCGCCGACTCACTCGAGACGGCATTACGTCTTGCGGACGGCCGTGTCATTATCGATAAGATGGATGGCACCGAGCTTCTCTTCAGTGAGCATCACGCCTGTCCGATCTGCGGGTTCTCCATCGGCGAACTCGAACCTCGGATGTTCTCATTCAACTCGCCATTCGGTGCATGTCCGACGTGTGATGGTCTTGGGACGAAACTAGACGTCGACCCAGAACTCGTCATCCCGGACCCGTCGAAGACGTTGAAAGAGGGGGCGATTGCCGCATGGCAACCGACAAGTTCCCAGTACTATCCACAACTTTTGGCTGCGATGTGCCAGCATTTCAACATCGACATGGACGTGCCGTTCGAGCGCCTATCAAAACGTGATCAGGACCTCGTCTTGAACGGATCTTCGGAGGAATCGTTCCTCTTCCGCTACGAGAACGACTTCGGTCAAGTGCGGACGAATACCATTTTCTTTGAAGGGGTGCTCCGTAACATCGAGCGCCGTTACCGGGAGACAACATCCGACTATATCCGTGAGCAGATGGAAATGTACATGGCGACACATGCGTGTCCGACATGTCACGGCTATCGCTTGAAAGAAGAGTCGCTCGCCGTCAAGATCACGGGTCAGCACGTCGGGCAAGTGACGGAGAAATCGGTCGTGAACGCACTCGCGTTCTTTGAAGGACTCAACGAGCAGTTGAGCGAGAAAGAGATCGCCATCGCCCGTCTCATCCTCCAAGAGATTCGGGAACGACTCAGTTTTTTGAATAACGTCGGTCTCGACTACTTGACGCTCTCTCGTGCCGCTGGAACACTCTCGGGTGGGGAGGCGCAGCGGATTCGTCTCGCGACACAAATTGGGTCTCGTCTCACGGGTGTTTTGTATGTCCTTGACGAACCATCCATCGGTCTTCATCAACGTGATAACGACCGGTTGATTTCGACCCTCAAACAGATGCGGGACATCGGCAACACGCTCATCGTCGTCGAGCATGACGAGGACACGATGATGGAAGCCGACTACTTGATCGATATCGGACCAGGCGCAGGAGAACATGGCGGACAGGTCATTGCGGCCGGGACGCCGAAACAACTGATGAAAAATAAAAACTCGCTCACCGGTCAATATCTTGCTGGGAAGAAGTTCATCCCACTTCCGGCTGAACGGAAGATGCCAGACGAACGTTTCTTAAAGATCGTCAAAGCAGAAGAGAACAACCTAAAAGACGTCGACGTTTCCATTCCACTCGGGATGTTCGTTGCCGTAACAGGGGTCTCGGGATCGGGTAAATCGACCCTCATCAATGAGATTCTCTATAAATCGCTCGCGCACAATATGAACCGGGCCAAAGCGAAGCCAGGCAAGCACAAGAAGATTGAAGGACTTGAGCATATCGATAAGGTCATCGATATCGACCAATCCCCGATCGGACGGACCCCTCGTTCGAACCCGGCCACGTATACGGGTGTCTTTGATGATATTCGTGACGTCTTCGCCTCGACGAATGAAGCGAAGATGCGCGGCTACAAGAAGGGACGTTTCAGTTTCAACGTTAAAGGCGGGCGCTGTGAAGCATGTCGTGGGGATGGGATCATCAAAATCGAGATGCACTTCCTTCCTGACGTCTACGTTCCGTGTGAGGTCTGTCACGGGAAACGCTATAATCGTGAAACGCTCGAAGTGAAGTACAAAGGGAAGACGATCGCAGACGTCCTTGATATGACGATTGAGGAAGGACTCGAATTCTTTGACAAGATTCCGAAAATCAAGCGGAAGATTCAAACGATTTATGACGTCGGTCTTGGCTATATGAAACTCGGTCAGCCAGCGACGGAACTTTCGGGTGGGGAAGCCCAGCGTGTCAAACTCGCTTCGGAACTTCATAAACGGTCGACCGGGAAAACGATTTATATTCTGGACGAACCGACGACCGGTCTTCACGTCGACGACATCGCGCGCTTGTTGAAAGTGTTGCAACGTCTTGTCGAGAACGGGGACACGGTGCTTGTCATCGAGCATAACCTCGATGTCATCAAGTCGGCAGATTATTTGATTGACCTCGGACCAGAGGGTGGAGATGGTGGCGGACTCATCGTCGCAACGGGGACACCAGAAGAAGTCGCGGAAGTGTCAGGCTCGTATACCGGTAAGTATTTGAAGCCGGTTCTCGAACGAGATGCAGCCCGAGTGAAACCGAAAGCAGGAAAAAAGAAATAAGTATAGAAATGGTGAGAAACGGGAAGGTAATTGACGTGCAACCAAATTGAAGGGGGAAAACGAACGTGAAACAAGAAATGCGTGAACTGATTCTCCAGCAAGTGAAGGAAGGCAAGATGACGATCGAGGAGGCGATGACGCAACTCGAACGTCTCGAGCGACTTGAACCGGAACAGGTTCAAGCGCTTGAAGAGCGACAGGATACAGAAAAGGTCGATGCCTATTCGGTTGAATCGCTCACAACGAAACTGACATCTGCAGTGGAAGGGCTCGTGACGAAACTTCGCGACAGCGACTTTTCATTCAGCTCGAACTTTGGTCCGGAAGTGACGTATTCGAAGTCGTTCCCGTTCACAGGTAGCGATATCTCGCTCGACCTGTTCAACGCGTCGGCGACAATTGTTTCGTCTGATGCCGAAGATTGTGAACTGATTGTCACGGGTCGTCCGCTTCGCCAACAAGACGCGGATAAGGCGCTCGAACAGTTACAGTCTGCGGTTAAGCACTCTGTCATCGGGGATCGTCTCGTCGTTTCGCTCCGTGATAAACTCGTCCGGGCCCACGTGGAACTGTACGTCCCGCACCACCATTTCAACCATCTTCTTGTTCAAACGTTGAACGGTGAAGTCCGGGCCGATGGTCTCGATGTCGAGAACGTTCGTGTGCAAACCGCAAACGGGCGTGTCGTGCTCCATGACGTGCATGCATCCGAACTATTACTGAACACTGGGAATGGGACGGTCGAGGTCGAAGGTGTCGAAGCGGAATTCGTTCACGTTCGGACCGGAAACGGTGCCGTCATCGTCGGTGGGAAGTACAATAAAGCCTCCCTCAAGACCGGGAACGGAAACATCCGCGCGGAACTGGCGACAGCTCGTCCTGCGAAGTTTGAACTCGCGTCACTCGCCGGGAACATTCGACTCGTATTACCACACGGCGTCGAGGTCGAAGGGGAGCTCGAGACGAACTTCGGTGGTCTGCATTGCTTGCTTGATGAGCTTGAAATCATCCGTGACCGCAAGGACGTCGCACAGCGTCGTCTAGAATTCTTATCAGGTCGCGGTCAAACCCCTCGTATCGAAGTCGAGGCGGGGACGCGTACCGGTACAATCGATTTGGAGCACGGTTCGGTCTATACGCCATCCACATTCCTCGATGAAGATAAAGTGGAACCGGCTGACCCGGTCGATCCTGTCGACCCGGGCGATTTGAACAATCCGTTCCATCAACAATAAAAAAATCCCGAAGGCTGAGCCTTCGGGATTTTTTGATTATAGATTCATTTCGTACTCCATCTGTTGCCAATCCATCATCTGTGTATCAAACAGAGTGAAGGCGCTGATAGCAAACACGATGAAGAGGATCGGTCCGACAATCAAGAGAATGATTCCAAGAAGGCGCATCGACTTCGAGCGATTCCAATAGAAGATGATGGCGACAATCATGGAGATGAGCGCTCCGGACAAGAAGAATCCGATGATGTTCAAGATGAACAAGAGCAAGATCGTCTCGTTTTTCGTCGCAGCATATTCTTTCCACATATCGATTAACGATTTGATGATGTAAACGAGTGACCCAATTCCAATCACTAGCGCAAATAAGATGACAATTCCGAATAAACCTCCCATTATTCCACCTCCTAGTTAACCTATACCCTACATACGAACGGTGTAATAGGATGGTTTCAACAATTTTTTGACACGTTCTTCATCACTTCCCTAGCCCGTCTTAGAAAGAGCTATGATACAATAATGAGCGTGAAAGGGGCAGATACTGATGCAAAATATCGTACGTACCGCTCAAGTTGTTGAGCGTTTTAAACTTCAAGTGATTGCGGGAGAGGAAGGACTTCATCGACCGGTCGCAACACCCGACCTGAGTCGACCGGGTCTCGTCCTTGCTGGCTATTATACGCACTATGCCAAAAACCGCCTGCAAGTGCTTGGGAAGACGGAGTTGACATTCTATGCGAGCCTCTCGGAAGAGAAGCGTCGTGAACGAGCTAAAATCTTGTGTACGGAACAGACGCCAGGAATTTTAATCACGCGTGGCTTCGATATTCCAAAAGAAATTGAAGAAGAGGCGGAAGCAGCAAACGTCCCGCTCATGCGGACGAATGCGGTGACGACCTCAATCGAATCACAAATCACGAACTTCCTAGAGATGGAACTCGCACCGATGACAGCGATGCACGGCGTGCTCGTTGACATTTACGGTGTCGGTGTCCTCATCAAGGGCCAGAGTGGTGTCGGGAAATCTGAGACGGCACTTGAACTCGTCAAACGGGGGCACCGCCTCGTCGCCGATGATTCAGTCGAGATTCGTCAAACGGGGGACCATCTCCTCGTCGGATCAGCACCGAAGCTCATTCGTCACCTGCTCGAGATTCGTGGGATTGGCATCATCGACGTCATGACGTTGTTCGGTGCGGGTGCGGTTCGGTCGCATAAAAAGATCAGTCTCATCGTCAACTTGGAGAACTGGGACGCGGGCAAAGTATACGACCGTGTCGGACTCGACCACAATACGATGAAAATCATCGACAGTGAAGTTCCTCTCTTGACCATCCCCGTTCGACCTGGTCGAAACTTGGCAGTCATCATCGAGGTCGCAGCGATGAACTATCGTCTGCAAAATATGGGAATCAATACGGCTGAAGAGTTCGCAGAACGTCTCGCGAACGCGATTCAGGATACTGAAGGAGACTTGTGAGCATGGTAGAACCGACATTTGATCGTGTGGCGTTTGAGATTGGCTCTTTGCCAATCTATTGGTACGGCATGATTATCGCCTTTGGGGCGATGCTTGGTCTCGTCCTCGCCTTATACGAAGCAAAACGTATCAATTATGATTCAGAACGACTCGTGGATGTCGTCATCTGGTCGATTCCGATCAGCATCGTCTTCGCGCGCATTTATTACGTGACGTTCCAATGGGATTATTATTCAGAGAACCTCGGACAAATCATCGACATTCGTCAAGGTGGGATTGCCATTCATGGAGCCATCTTCGGTGCTCTCCTTGTCGTCATCGTCTATTGTATGCGAAAGTCGATGTCGTTCTGGAAAGTGACGGACATCTTGGCGCCATCGCTTCTTCTTGGACAAGCCATTGGGCGTTGGGGAAACTTTATGAACCAAGAGGCACATGGTGGCGAGACGACGCGTAGTTTCTTGCAAGATACGCTCATGCTACCAGACTGGATCGTCAATCAGATGTACATTGATGGGACTTATTATATCCCGACCTTCTTATATGAAAGTGTATGGAATATCATCGGGGTCATCCTTCTCGTCGCGTGGCGCATGATTGGCAATCCACGACGTGGTTATATCTTCTTGTCGTACCTCATCTGGTACTCAATCGGTCGCTACAATATCGAGGGACTTCGTACGGACAGTCTCATGTCAGGAGATTTGCGTGCGGCCCAAATGGTGTCGATCGCCTTGATCTTATTCGGTATCGTCATGATGATCCTTCGCCGCAACGCGAAACGGTACAACGACCCATCAGAGAAAGGATTGTTTGATTAATGGATACGCTCTTATTTGATTTAGACGGTACATTACTCGATACGAACCCGCTCATTATCGCGAGTTTCCGCCATACGTTCGACTACTACTTCCCAGAGCAAACGTATCGGGATGAAGACATTTATCGATTCATCGGACCAACGCTCGAAAAGTCGTTCCGTGAACTCAACGAGCCGGAATGGAAAGAGATGCAAGCCTTCTATCGGAGCTTCAACATCGCCATGCATGACCAACTCGTCGCGGAGTATCCAGGGGTCATCAAAGGGCTATACCGCCTCCATGAGAAAGGATACAAGATGGGCGTCGTCACGTCGAAAGGTCGTCCGGTCGTCGAGCGCGGGCTTCGATTGTTCAACATCGACCACTTGTTTGATGTCGTCGTGACGGCGGATGACGTCGAGAACGAAAAACCTCACGCCGAACCGGTCGAACGTGCGCTCAAGGCGCTCGGTTCGTCACCAGAACGCGCCGTCATGGTCGGAGACAACGACACGGATATCTTCAGCGGGAAAAATGCCGGAACGAAGACGGTCGCTGTAGGCTGGGCCCTCAAAGGGCGTCCATTCCTCGAATCGCTCGAACCGGACGTCATCATCGACTCGATGGAACATTTCGAGGCGTGGCTAGACGAGGTCAGTATTCATGCGTAAGACGACACGATATCACATCGAGGGACCGAATCCGCTTTGGCAAATGTATCAGACGATTCGCTTTCTGCGTGTCTTCAAAAACACGACGGTCGTTCTGGTCGGTCGTTACTTTCCGTCGGTGAAGGCAAAGCGTTGGCTTTACCAGACGTTCCTCGGGATGAATATCGGAGAATATAGTGCCCTTGCTCTCATGGTCACACCGGACGTCATGTTCCCGGAACGTATCACGATTGGTCGCAATACGGTCATCGGATTCAATTCGACGATTCTCTGTCATGAGTATCTCGTAGACGAGTATCGGATCGGGGACGTCATCATCGGTGATGGCGTATTAATCGGTGCGAACGTTACCATCCTGCCAGGGGTAACCATCGGGGACGGTGCCGTCATCGGCGCGGGCGCGGTGGTGCACCGTGACGTCTTACCAGGAGAGCGGGTCATCGGTTCAAAGCTTCAATCGTTGACACATATTTGACACAATTTTTCGCAAAATGTTTTCATGAGCATTTTGTTCGTACAGAATCAATAATACTTGAGCGGTATCACTTTTTTTTAAAGAGATGCCGCTTTTTCATGGATAAATGTACAGAAATGAAGCCATCATATTTTCGTTCAAAAACAATTTTTGAACCTAGTAAAAAATATTCATTATAGAGGGAATATAGTCGCAATTTTTTTTAACTTTTTCAGTTGCCCTCGTTGTTCGAGTGCGGTATTCTTATCCCTGCAACTAAAAAAGATTTAGAGATGATGTGGAGGATTTAGAATATGGAAGCGAACTATGAAGCAGTAATGACGCTACCCGAACCAGAATCTCCGCTCGCTGCGGAGCTCCACTACTATAGAGGTCGTCGTGCGTTACGTGAAGGTCGCCTGGATGAAGCGACTTTTTTCATGGCTGAAGCGACAGCGGCAGCCACGCATCGCGTCGACTATCATAAACAGTACGCAGAACTGTTATTTGAAGTAGGGGAGGTCTACCACGCCAATGACGTGTGGAAACGAGTATTAGAGCTCGATGAGACCGCAACAGAGGCACTGTATCACTTAGCAAGCAACTGTGCCTATGTCTCTCAATATGAGGAAGCGGCGCACTATGCATCCGAATATCTCGCCCGTGACACAAAAGGTCACTTCACGGAAGCTGTGCAATCCCTTCTTGAACTGATCGAACTCGAACAAGAGCTCGAGGACGAGGAAGAAGACGAATTGATCACGTGGCATACGGAAGCGCAGCGTCAAATCGATAAAGGACGATTGTTTGCGGCAAAGGCGACACTCGAGCGTCTCATCGGTCAATATCCATCGTTTTGGCCAGCATACAACAATCTGTCGGTCGTCAATTTTTACCTTGGTGATGACCAAGCGGCATTCCGGACGCTCGAATACGTGCTCGACCAAAATCCTGGCAACTTGCATGCAATCTTGAACACGATTCTCTTGCTCCATGAAGCGGGTCAATCGGAAGTGGCCCTTCAGTTGTCGACACCGCTTACACGTGTCCGTCCACTCCAATTTGACTTACGTTATAAATTGGCGACGACACTCGCGCTTGTCGGACATTACGACCGTGCATATGAAGAACTGCGTCTATTGAAAGACCGCGGATTCCGTGGGGACCCACTGTTTGGGCATTGGCTCAGCGTGTCTGCCTATAAGACAGGACGACTTGAAGAGGCAGCCACCTACTTGAACAATGAAGAGATGAAACAGTTTGAAGAGAAACAAAGCTTCGACATTCGAGAAAACCTCGAATTTCGTTCGGCGCTCGTCCAAGGATTCCGTCAAGAGAGCGACTTGGCTCGAATCGAGATTATCCGAATCATCGCCAACTTAAAAGATGACGAAGCGTTCGAAGCGCTTGCGCTCACGAATGCGGTGACGGAAAACGGGACGGTCCGTGCGTTCGCAGAGATGTGTCGTGCCGACCTTTGTCAGCAACCGTTCAAAGGAGACGTCCGGATCAAGCGTGCGTTTGATGCGCTCGTCTTGGCTGAAGCACATGTATCAGAAGCGGAACGGATGAGCCTAGAGGGCGACTTCTATGAACGTTTCGCGACGCTTCTGTTGTCTGATGAATCATTCATGGACGTAACGGCATCGGCCGCTGCGCTCGTCTGGATGTTTTATACGAAACGGGACGCATTGATTCTCGAAAATTGTGCGAACGCCTTCCATCTCTCGGTCGACACGTTGACAGAGACGGTCCGTTCGTTCAAACGGACACTCGAACAAGCATAAAGATAGACGATACCCTTACAGGTTTCTTATACTAAAGGCAATCAATTTCTTGCAGAGGTGGAATCAACATGACAGAAGAAAAAATTTATGACGTCATTATCATCGGTGCCGGTCCTGCCGGAATGACCGCTGCGCTATATGCTTCACGAGCGAACCTTTCAACACTTATGATTGAACGCGGGATTCCAGGTGGTCAGATGGCAAACACGGAAGACATTGAGAACTATCCGGGCTATGACAGCATCCTTGGTCCTGACTTGTCTCAAAAAATGTTCGACCATTCGAAAGCGTTCGGTGCGGAGTATGCATATGGGGACGTGCAAAGCATCTCGGATGAAACACAATATAAAATCGTCCATGCGCACAACCGTGACTATAAAGCACGTGCAATCATCCTCGCCTCTGGTGCTCAGTATAAGAAAATCGGCGTACCGGGAGAAGAAGAACTCGGTGGCCGTGGCGTATCGTATTGTGCGGTATGTGACGGAGCGTTCTTCAAAGGGAAAGATTTGTTCGTCATCGGCGGTGGCGACTCGGCTGTTGAAGAAGGTGTCTTCTTGACACGCTTTGCGAACAAGGTGACGATCGTTCACCGTCGCGATGAGCTTCGCGCTCAGAAGATTCTTCAAAAACGTGCGTTCGACAATGAGAAGATCGATTTCATTTGGAACCACACGTTGAAAGAAATCACAGAGAAAGACGGGAAAGTCGGTGGGGCTCGTCTTGTCAGCACAATTGACGGGACTGAGACAGACCACGAGATCGACGGCGTCTTCATCTATATCGGCATGAACCCGATCACCGGGTTCGTCCAAGACCTCGGCATCACGAACGAGCAAGGATACATCGTCACGAACGAGGCGATGGAAACGAACATCCCAGGGATTTTCGCTGCCGGCGACGTTCGCGAGAAAACGCTTCGTCAAGTCGTCACAGCGACGAACGACGGATCGATTGCCGCTCAGAATGCTCAACACTTCATCGAGGGACTCCTCGAATCGTTGCAAGAACAAAACGCATGATTCAAGAAGGTAGGACTGCGGGGGACCGCGGTCCTTCTCTTTTTTTCGGACGTTCGTTATACTAGATGAAGAGAGCTACACACACGGCTCGGTTGTCAATTTTAAGGGGGCGTCAGCGAGATGGAAGACTTTAAAGGATTAGAAGAATTGATCATCATCAGTGGGATGAGCGGGGCTGGGAAGTCGGTCGCCATGAATAGTTTCGAGGACCTCGGCTATTTCTGCGTCGACAATTTGCCACCGGTACTCTTACCACAATTGATTGATGTCATCAGCTCGGTCCGACCGAAAATCGCGGTCGCCATCGATACACGGACACGAGACTTTATCGATAGCTTGTTCATCGTCATCGACGATTTGGAAAAGAAGAACGTGCATCCGCACCTGTTGTATTTAGAGACGCGGGACGACGTGCTCGTTCGCCGTTATAAGGAGACGCGACGGTCCCATCCGCTCGCACCGGAAGATGCGCCACTCGTCGGCATCAAGATGGAGCGCGAACTGTTAGAAGGATTCCGTGACCGGGCCCACACGTTGTATGATACGAGCGACTTGAAGCCACAGATGTTGAAGGACCGCATCCTCCAACAGTTCAACGAAGAACGGATCCCGTTCACAGTCAACTTCATGTCGTTCGGTTTCAAACACGGAGTGCCGCTCGATATCGACTTATTGTTCGACGTCCGTTTCATCACGAACCCATTCTATATCCCTGAGCTCCGTCCGCTCACGGGTCAGACGACAGAAGTACAAGAGTACGTCATGTCGCACCCGGAAGCGCGAGCGTTCTATAAGAAGTTGATCGACATGCTCGAGTTCCTCCTTCCGCAGTATAAACGGGAAGGGAAGACGCAAATCGTCGTGGCGTTCGGCTGTACCGGCGGGAAACACCGGTCGATCACCTTCGCTGAGAAAGTGTCGGAGCACTTTGCTGATCGCTATAACGTGAAGACGGTCCACCGCGACCTCGTTCACGCGACGAAGGAGAAGTGACATGAGACGAGACCGGAAAGTAGTCGCCATCGGCGGAGGGACAGGGTTGTCCACTCTCGTTCGTGGGTTGAAACATTATCCGCTCGACATCACGGCAATCGTCACCGTCGGGGACGACGGCGGAAGCTCGGGACGTCTTCGTGACGAGTTTCATATGTTGCCTCCTGGCGACATCCGTAACGTCATTTTGGCGTTGTCGGAAGTTGAGCCGTTAATGGATAAGATTTTGCAATACCGTTTCGATACGGGATATGGATTAGAAGGGCATTCCCTTGGAAATTTGATGCTCACGGCAGCGACTCACATCTGTGAGGGTTCGTTCGTCAAAGCGATCGATGTCATGTCGCAACTCTTGAACGCACAAGGGAAAGTGTTGCCAGTGACAGAGACGCTCATGACCCTCGCCGCCGAGTTCGAGGACGGCACCATCGTCAAAGGGGAGTCCAAGATTCCGCTACATGAGCAACCGATCAAGCGTATGTTTTTACTCGAGGAAGGCATTGAACCGGCCCCGGGCGTCGTCGAGGCGATTGAATCGGCGGACGTCATCGTGCTCGGTCCAGGAAGCCTGTATACAAGTATCATTCCAAACCTTCTCATCTCGGCGGTGCGGGAAGCCATCATCCGCTCGAAAGTCCCGGTCGTCTATATTTGTAACGTCATGACGCAACCAGGTGAGACGAAAGGCTATGACGCGATGAAACATTTAAAAGTCATCGAGTCGTACCTTGGGAAGGCATCGATCGACACGATTGTCGTCAACAACGAGCCGATTGAAGAAGAGTATTTGGAGCGTTATCGTGAGGACGGGTCGGAAGAGGTCCGCTTCGATCGGAAGAAACTCCGAAACTATGGGACGAACGTTCTCGCTGGGGACATCGTCGATTATAACCGGGAGTATATCCGTCATGATTCCGACGCCATCGCCGGACTCGTCATGCAGCGGGTGCTCCGAATCAAGAAGCCACGTTCGTTTCAAGAATTGGAACTGAAATAAAGATTGTTGGAAAGACAGAAAGGAGGGGGACTCGATGAGCTTTGCATCAGATGTGAAGAAGGAATTGACACAACTTGAAGTGACTGACGCGGAAGCGAAGGCGGAACTGTCGGCACTCGTTCGGATGAACGGGGTCATCTCGCTCGCCCTAGGACGAGGCATGACCTTAGACGTCTCGACGGAGAACGCCTCGATCGCCCGTCGGATTTACTCGTTGATGAAACGTCTTTACGACCATCCGTTAGACTTGTTCGTACGGAAGAAAATGCGTTTGAAAAAGAACAACGTCTACATCGTCCGCGTGTCACAGCATGCGGAGACGATGCTTCGGGACCTTGAGATCCTCGGAGAGAATTACGAGATGATCCGGACACTGAACTCGGATATGACGGGGGACGAGAACTTAGCACGCGCTTACTTACGTGGTGCGTTCCTCGCCGGCGGGTCGATCAACCATCCGAAAACGTCGTCGTACCACCTCGAAATCTATAGCTTGTACGAAAACCATAACCAGGCGCTACGTGATTTGGCGAACCGATTCGAGTTGAACGCGAAGACGCTCGAACGGAAAAAAGGGCATATCTTGTACATGAAAGAGAGCGAGAAAATTTCAGATTTCCTCAAGCTGATCGGGGCGACCCGAGGCATGTTGGAGTTTGAAGACGCACGAATCATCAAAGATATGCGGAACTCCGTCAACCGTCTCGTCAACTGTGAGACGGCCAACTTGAACAAGACGGTCGGTGCAGCATTGCGTCAAGTCGAGAACATCAAGTTCTTGGAGCGGACGGTCGGGCTCGACGTCTTACCGAAAAAATTGCGGGAGATTGCTGAACTGCGTGTCACACACCAGGACGTTTCGTTACAGGAACTCGGGGAAATGCTCGAGTCCGGTCCGATTTCGAAGTCAGGAATCAACCATAGACTTCGTAAAATTGACCAGATTGCCGAGCGCGTACGTAGCGGGGACGAAATCGCATCCTCGTGATGCGGTTGCACCAAAACCATTCTTCCTATATAATAAGCAATTGTGTATAGGTTTTATGAATAGCGAATTAAAGGAGCTTCATCATTATGTCGAATGAAAAGAAAAGATTATCGCTCACGATCGACGCTAAGCTCGACCAGGTCATCACAGAGCGTGCCAAAGAAATCGGGATTCCGAAAAGTGCACTCGTCACGTTTGCCACAAGCCTCTTCTTGAACCAGCTTCGTGCAGAAGAGTTGTTGAACGGGGACAAGAACGCAATCTACGAAGTCATTCGTAAAGACTACGAGTTGCTCACGAGCGTAAAGAATCTAGATAACTAAGTAAAAGGTTGACTGCGGTCAGCCTTTTTTAGTTGCATCTCTCTAAGAAATTTGGAATAGTGGTGATAATGAATTGGAACGGAGGTCGATCAAATGGGTCAAATCTTACTCATCCTACTGCTACAACTAATCTACGTTCCGGTGTTGACGCTCCGGACGATCATGCTCGTGAAAGGGAAGACCGTCATCGCCGGTCTATTCGGAACGCTAGAGACGCTCATCTATATCTTCGCGCTCGGCATCGTGTTCCAGGATCTGACGACGGTCGGGATGATCGTGTATGCGGTCGGTTTCGGGCTCGGGATCTTACTTGGCGGTTTCGTCGAACGGAAACTCGCCATCGGTTACAACATGATCCAAGTCCATACGAAAGAATATCCGGCGGAGCTCATCCAACAGATGCGTGACAACGGATATGGGGTCACGCATTATCAAGGGCAAGGACGTGACGGGGTCCGTTACCGTCTTGACGTATTGGCGGCCCGCACCCGGATGAAAGAATTGCGTGAACTCGTCGAGAAACATGAACCGAAAGCGTTCCTCGTCGCATTTGACCCGATCGACTTCAAAGGCGGTTATATGATGAAAGGACTGCGTCGCCCGAAATGACGCACAAGACTCACGAACGTGGGTCTTTTTTTGTTGGAGTAGGGATTTTATCTCGTGACAGGGAACTAGTGAAGAAAGGGGATGAGACCGTGAAACGAAATCGGAGTGTGTGGATGATCTTACTATTTATACTTGTAGGGGCGGGTATCGTTTATTTCGCTATGACCTTATTTGGAGATGGAGAGGACGGTGTCAAACCGCCGCTCCCGACGGTTCGTGTCGGCTCGGTGTCTGCGGAAGTGGAACAATCGACGTACTGTTGGGAATCCGGCAATCAAGCGACGTGCGCCGATTACGGACTACCAGAAGCGGACGACCTTCAACTGATCACCGTCAAACCGGGCGACCAAATCGATGTCGTCTATCATGCAGAACCGATGACGTCGAGTTTCAATCGAATCGAGGATGGGGAACTCGTTCCTTCTGAACTCGTCGTTCCGGACAAGCCGGGCATCTATCTCTATGAAGTCGGCGGAGAGTGGTCGCAAGGAGATAGCCGATACGTCTTCGGTGTCCGGGTTCCTGAAAACTAATGGTTGACCTGCCTCTAAGGGATGGCTATACAGTGAAAGTAGGAGGTGGGGAAACGGTGATACCAATCGGAAGAGTCGCGCATGTGACCGGATTGTCGGTCAAGGCGATCAAATTTTATGAAGCGCGCGGATTGGTCCGCCCGACGCGGACCGAGAATCAGTATCGAATGTACGGGATGGAAGAGATTCGACGGTTGAGTGAAATCAAACGATTACGTCAAATCGGACTTCGTCTCGAACAAATTCAATCGGGTCTACCGGTTGATACATTGTTAGAAACACGATTGGATGAAGTTCAAGTAGAAATCGAACGACTTCATCGAATCGAGAGGCAGATTCGATTGATGCAAGCAGGAGGGAACGACATGAAGATTCGATATGAGACATTGAATGAAGCCATTTCCGTCTATGGATATGGTGGTACGTTAGAGGAGATTCCGCATATGTGGGCCAAGCTTCAACCGGAACTGACGACGGACGAGTCGTACGGAGTCTGTCTCCCGCAGGAGAACGGTTATGTCGCGGGCATGACGAACCCGGTGTCGGGAGAAGATGCGCGTCGTGTCGAACTGACGGAAGGGAACTATATCGTCGCGACGGTGGAGGGAGGCATCCCGATGATTCCGTCGACGTATGAGCAGCTAGTAAACGTTCCAGACGTGACGCTACGAGACGCGGTCGACTTCGAGCGCTATATTCACGGGCAAGGGGAAGCGGACGACATCATTGAGATTTGGATGCCGATTGAATGAAAAAGACGTTTCCCGCTCAAACGGGAAACGTCTTTTGTGTGATTAACGTGTCATGACTTTGTCGATGAGACCGTAGTCTTTCGCTTGGTCAGCTGCCATGAAGTAGTCACGCTCTGTATCGCGCTCGATGACTTCAAGAGGCTGTCCAGTGTTTTCTGCCATGATTTGGTTCAACTTCTCGCGCATCTTGATGATGCGTTCTGCGTGAATCTTGATGTCTGACGCTTGGCCTTGTGTGCCGCCGAGCGGTTGGTGAATCATGATTTCTGCGTTCGGTAATGCGAAGCGTTTTCCTTTTTCACCGGCTTGGAGCAAGAAGGCACCCATCGATGCAGCCATTCCGATACAAATCGTCGACACGTTCGGCTTGATGAAGTTCATCGTGTCATAAATCGCCATACCCGCTGTGATCGAACCACCTGGGCTGTTGATGTAGAGTGAGATGTCCTTTTCTGGGTCCTCAGCTGCGAGGAAGAGGAGCTGTGCGACGATGGAGTTCGCGACGTTGTCGTCAATCGCACTTCCGAGAAGGATGATGCGGTCTTTAAGCAAGCGTGAGTAGATGTCGTACGCGCGCTCCCCACGGCCTGTCTGTTCGATAACTGTTGGAATTAACATTGAATCTGCCTCCTTTATGTAGGTTGTAATTTCATCATACCTGTATAGTCAATGATGGTCAAACGATAGTCATCGTTTTTCACCTATTCCACGATTTTCTCGTCGTGAAACGAAAAAGAGGCCAGGCAATCTGCCTGACCTCTACATCTGATACACCCGGAGAGATTCGAACTCCCGACACCTGGCACCGGAAACCAGTGCTCTATCCCCTGAGCTACGGGTGCATATCTGTGACACGAATTTATTATACATTTGTTTTATTAAAAAAGCAATCCTGTTCGCATAGCTTTTTTGAGCGCGACGGAAGCGGGTTCGCTACAATAGAAAAGAGGGGGGGAGAACGATGCAACGGCAGGAGCAAAAACAAATTCAGCAACAACAGATGACGCAAGACCTCGTGCAGCGGTTACCGGTCCTTGAAGCGGATCGTCTCGCGCTCGTATTCCGGTTGGCGCGTCTTGCACGGCATAACCCGAACATTCACATCGGGAGCGGGGACGTCGATTGGATTGCAGATGCGGCAAGCTCGTTTGAAGAGAAGCTGTTCACACAGATTCATGAGGGGAGCGGCAGTGAGTCTGAGAAAGCGTTGCGACGACAACTCGTCCTCTTGCTCGACCATCGGGGGTTATTGCCGGATGCGAATGAGGTGTTGGCGGAGCGACTCGGTGTCGACGTCACTCAAATCGAACAGGCGAGGCAGGCGCTTTTATTTCTTGAACCGACGGGGATCGGGGCGAGAACGGAACGGGAGTGTCAATATCGACATGCGATCGAACATGAGGACCCTCGCGTCATCGATGTATTCGAAGCGATCGAGAGTGGGATGAGTCCTCAACAGATGACGACTGCTCTCGCTATTTCAGATGAGGAATTGGCAAGTCTTGAACGAATCGTCGCGACACTTCCGAAACGTCCTCTATTATATGAAGAAACGGGTCATGTTTTTCCGGAACTCGAAGTACGCTATGAAGAGGGGACACTCGTCACGACGTGGCTCAGTCCGGAACTCGACGAAACGCGTGTCGGGAATGACCGCGAGGCGAAATGGTGGATGACGTCCCTCTCGATGCGGAACGAGACGCTGCGTGAGATCTGGTCAATCATTGAAGCACGTCAGACCGAGTGGCTCCAAGGGGAACTCGTTCTCCATCCGTTGACCCGGCGGACGGTCGCGCAGCTCATCGGAAAACATGAATCGACGGTTGGCCGAGCCATCCAAGGGAAGTTCGCTAAGACAGAGAGTGGCATCATGGAGTGGCGACACTTTTTTGTCCGGTCGACAAGTCGTGGGCATTCGCCGTTTATGATTAAACGAACCCTTGCCGAATTGATTCAACGGGAAACGGCACCACAAAGTGATCAGGCGCTTGCGAATGAATTGATTCGATACGGTTATCAAGTGACCCGGCGGACGGTGACGAACTATCGGGAAGAGCTTGGATTCGGCAATTCACGCGAGCGCGAGCGACAGGTATGGAAGGGATGACGAAAATGAAATTAACATTATATAAACGCGACAATTGTTCACTATGTGACGAGGCGGTCGTCATGCTCGAATGGTTACAGGAAGATTATCCGATCGAACTCGAACAGGTCGACATCACGGGGGATGAGGTGCTCGAGGCGAAGTACCTCTTTGAAATCCCCGTTCTCATACATGAAGGTGCGGTCATCAGTCAAGGGCGATATGATGACAACAAAGTTGAAGATTTTGTTAAGTATGCGCTTACATCGAAAAAAAACGTTTGAAGGGGTTGCCAGACGGAAAAGTGATTGATAAGATGAACTCGTAGCGGTGGGACGCAAATAAAAAAGTGGGACAAAAGTTGTCCACACTGAAAGTCGAGGGGGTATGAGCATGATCCAGCAACTGATTCACGTTCAGAAGCAAATTGTCCCTGACCTGCTCGATACGCTCCGACATCGTTACGATATCTTACATTATGTCCGCTTGATGCAGCCGATTGGCCGCAGGACACTCGCGACGAGCTTGGGACTGACCGAACGGGTACTCAGACGAGAAGTCGACTTTTTGAAAGACCAAGGTCTTCTTTACGTCGCTACTCAAGGAATTTCCCTCAGTGAGACGGGACGAAACGTCTTACGAGACTTGCACGAGATCATGGGAGAACTTCTCGGAATCTCAGAAGTGGCAAGAGAGCTCGAAGAGAAATTAGGGGTTCGCCAAGTCGTCATCGTACCGGGTGACTCGGATGAGACATTCTGGGTTCAACGCGATATCGGACGGGCGGCGGTCACGCAACTAAAAGCGCGGCTCGCACCGGATGATAATGTGATTGCGGTAACGGGAGGAACGACGATGGCATCGGTCGCGGCGATGATGTCGCCCGATAAAAAAGAACGCCCGATGCATTTCGTGCCCGCACGTGGAGGTCTTGGAGAGACGCTTGAACTTCAGGCGAACACTGTCTGTTCACGCATGGCGGACCGGGCCCACGCAGACTATCATCTTCTACATATTCCGGATGAAGTATCACAAGAAACATTCGACCGGATGGTGGAGGAACCTAGCATCAAAAATGTGCTGGAAATGATTAGAGCGGCGCGAATTGTGGTACATGGAATTGGTGAGGCAGAAACGATGGCAAAGCGCCGTCACGCATCACCGGAGCATTTGCGGATGATTGAACGGCATGACGCCGTCGCCGAGGCATTCGGATATTATTTCAATGCTGAAGGTGAGATCGTTCATCGCGTCAAGACGGTCGGGATCCAACTCGAAGAGCTGGATGACATGGATACCGTCATCGCGGTTGCCGGAGGAAAATCGAAGGCACAGGCGATCGCTGCTTATGCGAAACACACGTCGAACATCATCCTCGTCACAGACGAAGGTGCGGCGAAAGAATTATTAACTTGTTATTAAAGAGTTGACCCCCCGTTGGCTCTTCAATAAATAGCTTCTACCCTAAGGAGGAAATTAACATGGCAGTAAAAGTTGGTATTAACGGATTTGGACGTATCGGTCGTTTAGCATTCCGCGAGATCATCAAAAACGAAGGAATCGAAGTTGTTGCAATCAACGACTTGACAGACACGAAGATGCTTGCGCACCTTCTCAAGTATGACACGACTCAAGGTCGTTTCGACGGAGAAGTTGAAGTACACGACGATCACTTCCTCGTAAACGGAGAGAAAGTGATCACGCTTGCTAACCGTAACCCTGAAGAACTTCCATGGGGAGACCTCGGTGTAGACATCGTACTCGAATGTACTGGATTCTTCACTTCAAAAGAAAAAGCTGAGCTTCACTTGAAAGCTGGCGCGAAGAAAGTTGTGATCTCGGCTCCTGCTACAGGTGACATGAAGACTGTTGTTTACAACACAAACCACGACATCCTCGATGGTACTGAAACAGTTATCTCAGGTGCTTCTTGTACAACAAACTGCTTGGCGCCAATGGCTAAAGTACTTCAAGACCAGTTCGGAATCGTTGAAGGTCTCATGACGACAATCCACGCTTACACTGGCGACCAAAACACGCTTGACGCTCCACACCCGAAAGGTGACTTCCGTCGTGCGCGTGCAGCTGCAGCGAACATCGTTCCTAACACAACAGGTGCTGCGAAAGCAATCGGTCTCGTAATCCCTGAACTTCAAGGAAAACTTGACGGTGCTGCACAACGTGTACCAGTTGCTACAGGTTCACTCACTGAGCTCGTAACTGTACTCGACAAGCAAGTATCTGTTGACGAAGTAAACGCAGCAATGAAAGCAGCAGCGAACGAGTCATTTGGTTACACTGAAGACGAAATCGTTTCTTCTGACATCGTTGGAATCACATACGGTTCACTCTTCGACGCGACTCAAACAAAAGTCATGACAGTTGGCGACAAGCAACTCGTTAAAACAGTTTCTTGGTACGACAACGAAATGTCTTACACTGCACAATTGGTTCGCACAGTTAAGCACTTCGCTAACATCGCGAAGTAATTTCGTGAACTAAATAGAATCAAATAGGAGCGGAAACAAGAGATTGTTCTCCGCTCTATTTATGAAATGACACGCACGACATATGGAGGCGAAAGTTATGAACAAACAGTCTATTCGTGACATCGATGTAAAAGGGAAACGCGTCTTTTGCCGCGTTGACTTCAACGTTCCACTCAAAGATGGCGTCATCCAAGACGAAACTCGGATCCAAGCCGCACTTCCAACGATCAAGCACTTGCTTGACGGTGGTGCGAAACTCGTCCTTGCGAGCCACCTCGGCCGTCCAAAAGGCGAGAAGAACCCTGAGTTCTCACTTGCTCCAGTAGCGAAGCGTCTCGCTGAACTCCTCGGAAAAGATGTACCGCTCGTCGAAGAAGCATACGGTCCGGTCGCAGAAGAAGCGGTCGCTAACCTCTCTGAAGGCGATGTCGTCGTTTTAGAGAACGTTCGTTTCTACCCAGGTGAAACGAAAAACGACCCTGAACTTGCAAAAGGATTCGCAGCACTTGCTGACGTATACGTCAATGACGCGTTCGGCGCGGCTCACCGTGCACACGCTTCAACTGAAGGGATTGCGCACCACGTGGACACAGCCGTTGCTGGTCTCTTGATGGAAAAAGAACTTGAAGTTCTCGGTAAAGCTCTTTCAAACCCAGACCGTCCGTTCACGGCGATTATCGGCGGGTCGAAAGTAGCGGATAAGATTGGGGTCATCGACCACCTTCTTGACATCGTTGACACACTCATCATCGGTGGCGGACTCTCGTACACGTTCTCGAAAGCACTCGGGCACGAAGTCGGAACGTCACTCCTTGAAGAGGATAAGCTTGACCTCGCTCGTCAATTCATGAAGAAAGCAGAAGACAAAGGCGTAAAATTCTTGATGCCTGTCGACTGCGTCATCACGAAAGAATTTGGCGAAGAAACGTATGTCGGCCCAGTCGATATCGACTCGATCCCAGCGGATCACATGGGTCTCGATATCGGACCGAAGACAGTCGAACTTTACGCGGACGCGATTCGCGAATCGAAACTTGTCGTATGGAACGGACCGATGGGCGTATTCGAACTCGATAAATACGCAAACGGAACGAAAGGTGTCGCTCAAGCGCTTGCGGACAGCGATGCATACTCAATCATCGGTGGTGGCGACTCAGCAGCTGCGGCAGCCAAGTTTGGTCTTGCTGACAAGATGAGTCACATTTCAACTGGTGGCGGCGCGTCACTCGAATTCATGGAAGGCAAAAAACTTCCAGGTGTCGAGGCGTTGAACGACAAGTAATTTAGAGGAGGGTTATCGATGCGTAAACCGATTATTGCAGGTAACTGGAAAATGAACAAAACACTCTCGGAAGCTGTTGCTTTCGTTGAGGAAGTGAAAAACAACATCCCATCTACTGACAAAGTAGATGCAGCGATTGGTGCTCCAGCACTTTTCCTCGCACCGATGGTAGAAGCAGCTAAAGGGTCAAACTTGAAGCTCGGTGCACAAAACATGTACGACAAAGATAGCGGTGCTTACACTGGCGAAATCAGCCCAGTGATGGTCGCTGACCTCGGTGTGACTTACGTCATCCTCGGTCACTCAGAACGTCGCGAGTACTTCGGTGAGTCGGATGCGTTCATCAACAGCAAAACGAAAAAAGCGTTCGAACACGGTCTTACGCCAATCGTTTGTGTCGGTGAAACACTCGAGGAGCGCGAAGGCGACAAGTTCGAAGAAGTCATCAAAACACAAGTTGAAGGCGGTCTAGCTGACCTTTCTGCTGACCAAGTCAAACAACTCGTCATCGCGTATGAGCCAGTTTGGGCAATCGGTACAGGGAAATCAGCGGACGAAGCAGACGCACAAAGCTCTTGTAAATATGTTCGCGACGTGGTGAAAGGTCTTTACGGTGAAGACGTAGCGGCTGCAGTACGCATCCAGTACGGTGGATCTGTAAAACCAGAGAACATCAAAGAGTATATGGCACAGGAAGATATCGACGGCGCACTCGTCGGCGGTGCTTCACTTGAAGCCGCTTCGTTCCTCAAATTGTTGGAGGCGATTTAAATGGCTAGACCAGTCGCACTCATCATTTTAGATGGTTTCGGGATGCGTGACGAATCGTTCGGAAACGCAGTCATGGCTGCGAACAAACCGAACTTCGATCGCTACTGGGAGCAGTATCCACATACGCTCTTAAACGCAAAAGGCGAGTACGTCGGTCTTCCGGAAGGACAGATGGGGAACTCGGAAGTCGGTCACTTGAACATCGGTGCCGGCCGAGTCGTCTATCAGTCACTCTCACGCGTGAACAACGCAATCAAAGACCGTTCGTTATTCGACCGTCAGGCGATGAACCATTTGGCAGGTCATGTGAAGAAACATGATTCGAGCCTCCATATCATGGGTCTCGTATCAGATGGCGGGATTCACTCGCACATCAATCACATGTTTGCCATCGTTGAGTTCGCAAAACTCCACGGCATCGAAAAAGTGTACATTCACGCGTTCACGGACGGCCGTGACTGTGATCCGAAATCAGGAGCTGGTTTCCTCAAAGAAACAGAAGAAAAGCTTGCTGAACTCGGTGTCGGTCAAGTCGCTAGCGTGTCTGGTCGCTACTATGCCATGGACCGCGACAACCGTTGGGAACGCGTCGAGAAAGTATACGACGTCCTCGTAAACGGTAAAGGCGAAGTTGGCACGGACCCAGTCGAAGTTCTCAAGAAGTCTTACGAGAACGATTTGACGGATGAGTTTGTGTTACCAACTGTCATCGAAAAAGATGGAAAGCCGGTCGCGACAATCCAGGACAATGATGCCATCATGTTCTTCAACTTCCGTCCGGACCGGGCGATCCAACTCGCAAAAGTGTTCAAAGAGAAAGTCGGCTTCAAAGGCTTCGAACTCTCAAGCAAACATCCAGAGAACATCTTGCTCGTCTCGATGACGAAGTTCTCGGATGAGGTCGACACGGATATCGTCTTCCCACCGGAAGATTTGAAAAACACACTCGGGGAAACGCTCTCTGCACAAGGGTACAAACAACTCCGTGCTGCAGAAACAGAGAAATACCCACACGTCACGTTCTTCTTGAACGGACAAAAAGAACAACCATTTGAAGGTGAGGATCGTCTCCTTGTCCCTTCACCGAAAGTCGCGACGTACGACTTGCAACCAGAAATGAGCGCATATGAGCTCACAGACGGTTTGCTCGAGCGTATCGAGTCAGATGAGTATGATGCATACATCATCAACTTCGCAAACCCGGATATGGTTGGTCACTCAGGGAAGCTTGAGCCGACGAAGAAAGCGATCGAAGCGGTCGACGAATGCCTCGGTAAAGTAGTGGACGCATTACTTGCTAAAGGTGGCGCGGCCATCATCACAGCGGACCACGGGAACGCGGACATCGTCACGAACCCGGATGGCTCACCGATGACGGCGCACACGACGGAACCTGTTCCATGTATCGTCACAAAAGAGGGAGTCGAACTGAAACCAGTTCTCGACGGCGCACTTTGCGACCTCGCCCCAACGCTTCTTCACCTTCTCGGTGGAGAGCAACCAGCTGAAATGACTGGTTCGTCAATCGTTACAAAATAATACAACTATTTTTCAAACGAAAAGGAGCGATTTTTCATGTCAATGATTACAGAAATTTACGCACGCGAGATTTTAGATTCACGCGGTAACCCATCAGTAGAAGTAGAAGTCTTCACAGAAGACGGCGGTTTCGGCCGTGCCCTCGTCCCATCAGGCGCATCAACAGGTGAGCACGAAGCAGTTGAGCTTCGCGATGGCGACAAGTCACGTTACCTCGGTAAAGGTGTCTTGAAAGCAGTTGCGAACGTGAACGACACGATTGCACCAGAACTCATCGGCTACGATGTATTCGACCAAAACGCAATCGATGCGAAAATGATCGAACTCGACGGTACACCAAACAAAGCAAAACTTGGTGCAAACGCAATCCTCGGTGTATCGATGGCAGCAGCTCACGCAGCAGCAGATGAGCTCGGTCTCCCACTTTACACATACCTTGGTGGATTCAACGCGAAGACACTTCCAACACCAATGATGAACATCATCAACGGTGGTTCGCACGCGGACAACAACGTGGACTTCCAAGAGTTCATGATCATGCCTGTCGGCGCGCCAACATTCCGTGAAGCGCTCCGCATGGGTGCTGAAGTATTCCACGCCCTCAAATCAGTTCTTTCTGGTATGGGTCTTAACACAGCTGTCGGTGACGAAGGTGGTTTCGCACCAAACTTGAAGTCTAACGAAGAAGCGATCACAGTTATCCTTGAAGCGATCGAAAAAGCTGGTTACAAACCAGGTGAAGACGTCTACCTCGCAATGGACGTTGCATCTTCTGAGTTCTACGACAAATCAACTGGTAAATACGAACTCGCTGGCGAAGGCAAGTCACTCACAACTGCTGAGCTTGTAGACTTCTACGCTGAGCTCGTTGACAAGTACCCAATCCTCTCAATCGAAGATGGTTGTGACGAAAACGACTGGGATGGCCACAAGCTTCTCACAGACAAAATCGGACACAAAGTTCAACTCGTTGGGGATGACCTCTTCGTAACGAACACATCTAAACTTGCTGAAGGTATCGAAAAAGGAATCGCAAACTCGATCCTCATCAAAGTTAACCAAATCGGTACGCTCACAGAAACATTCGACGCGATCGAAATGGCTAAAAAAGCTGGTTACACAGCAGTCGTCTCACACCGTTCTGGTGAAACAGAAGACGCGACAATCGCAGACATCGCTGTTGCGACAAACGCTGGACAAATCAAAACTGGTTCACTTTCACGTACAGACCGTATCGCGAAATACAACCAACTTCTCCGCATCGAAGACATGCTCGGCGATGTAGCGAAATACGACGGTATCAAGTCGTTCTACAACCTTAAAAAATAATTGATTGATTGTTTCAGGCTCGCCAATCGGCGGGCCTGTTTTTTTATGGGTGTTTTTCAACCCGTCCTGGCGGCACCGATGCTTTCTGCAGGCAATTCACGAAGCCTCCTCGCGCTTACGCGCTTGCGGGGTCTCCGCGAGATTGCTTTCCTGCAAGAGTCACGGTGCCGCTTGGACGGCTACGATCGCTATTTGTCGGACCTTTTCGTCGTCGACACCCTGTGTTGCTGTATACTGAACGTGACTGATAAAGGGTAGGGGGAGATTGGATGGATCAATCGAATGAACAAGAAAAAAGGTTGAGCGGTGGGAACGTGTCAACTGTCTATAAAAAGGGGAATTACGTCTATCGCACTCAAAAGGAAGGCAGCGAGCGTATTCATCGATGGTTACGTCACTTGGAGGCAAAGCAACTTTCCGGAGTGCCGCGCTTTATTAGAATCGATGATCGAGGAAGAGAAGTGTTAACTTACTTGGAAGGAGAAACCGCAGACTATCCCTTGAAGTCTTACATGTGGTCCGATGAGGCGATTCAGGATGTTGCACGACTAATGAGACGTATACATGATGCGTCAATCGATTTTGAATGGACATCCGAATGGGAGCCAATCGATCACACACCACAACCGTTAGAGGTCATCTGCCATAACGACTTCGCTGTCTACAATACAATTTTCCATGAAGGAAAGGTAGCGGGAGTCATCGATTTTGACTTGGCTGCACCGGGACCGCGTGCTTGGGATATCGTATATGCACTTTATACGTTCGTTCCGCTCAGTCGTCGCCACCAAGCTGAAACGGGAGAAGTCATCTATTATGATGCCGATCGAGATGATGCGATCTATAACAAGCGTGTATCTTTGTTTCTCGAAGCCTACGGTTGGGATCAAGCGGAGGTCGACTTGTTCGACATGTTGCAACGACGCATCGAAGCGCTCTGTCTGTTGATGAAACGAAAAGCTGCGGAAGGAGACGTCGCCTTCCAAAAGATGATTGACGAAGGACATTACGATCATTACCAAGAGGAACTTCGGTTTATTCGAACGCATGGACAGAAGTGGTTCTGAAACAATCTGAAGCGGGAATATAGAAAATGAAGCATGAATGGGGAGGCGATTTTCGTGATGATGCTTGGATTCCTCTTCTTAGTATTGCTCATTGGGTTCGGCATTTGGTACTATCTCAAATCGCACCGGAATGATGATTGGTCATGACGACATTGTCATGACCTCTCTTTTGTGTCAGTTTGCACAAAATTTGGGTATACTCTCTACATAACGAGTAAAGGAGCCCATGCTTATGACACGAGTACGTAAAGCCATCATCCCAGCCGCCGGTCTCGGCACCCGCTTCCTTCCCGCCACGAAAGCCATGCCAAAAGAAATGTTGCCGATCGTCAACAAGCCGACCATCCAGTTCATAGTCGAGGAAGCCGTCGCTTCAGGCATCGAGGACATCATCATCGTCACGGGGAAGAACAAACGGGCGATTGAAGACCATTTTGACCGTGCGCTCGAACTGGAACAGAACCTCGAATCGAAAGGGAAGACGCGCTTGCTCGAATCGGTCCGACATTCCTCGAATTTGGCGAACATTCACTACATACGCCAACAGGAGCCAAAAGGTCTCGGTCATGCGATTTGGTGCGCCCGGAAGTTTATCGGAGACGAGCCATTCGCCGTCTTGCTCGGGGACGATATCATCGAATCCGATGTGCCGACGACGAAGCAGTTGATTGACCAATATGAGGCCCACGATCGTTCGATCATCGGGGTGCAGCGTGTCCCGTATGAAATGACGAACCGATATGGTATAATTGACCCGCTTGCCGTCGAAGGGAAGCTCATCCCGGTGCGGACGTTCGTGGAGAAACCGCCCATCGATGAGGCCCCGTCGAACTTCGCCATCCTCGGTCGCTATATCTTGAAACCGGACGTCTTTGAGGCGTTGGCGGGACAAGAGGCGGGAGCCGGGGGCGAGATTCAATTGACGGATGCGATCGCACGCTTGAATGAGGCGCAGACGGTCTTCGCCTACGAATTTGACGGTCGACGTTACGACGTCGGAGAGCCGATCGGGTTCGTCGAGACGACGGTTTGCCACGCGCTCAGCAATCCTGATTTAAAAGATGACGTCCATGCCCTATTGAAACGGCTCGTGGACGAACTTGATCAACAGTAAGGTGTGTTATTTTTGAAAACAATGCTTATGGTGTGTCAAAATTATTATCCGGAGATCGGCAGTGCCGGCAACCGGATGCAAAACATTACGCATTTGATGAAGCAGCGCGGGTATGAAGTCGAGGTCATCACGGCCGCCCCTTCGTATCCGAGCTTTGATATGTATCAGGACGACCGCTTCTGGAACGACCGGGAGTTAAACGACCAACCGTTCATCAAGCGACTCATCACGAAGAAACGGAAACATACGTCCAACATGGTCAGTCGTCTTTTTCTATTCCTCGAACAGATGGTCAAAGGAATCCGAGAAGTCCGTAAGCTCGAATTGAAGCCAGACGTCGTCTTTGCGACGACCCCTTCTTTTTTTATGGCGTTTGTCGGTGCTTATGCGAAACGAAAGTATCGTGTCCCGTTCATCTTGGACGTCCGTGACCTTTGGCCAGAATCGGTGAAAGGGGTCGGCGTCTTCAAGTACGATTGGGTGCTCACGCCGGCTTTTTGGATGGAGAAACGACTGTATCGTGTCGCCGATGAAGTCATCATCAACTCGGAAGGGTTCCGCAGCTATCTTCGTCAGCGCGGTGTGCCGAACGAGAAGATTCACTACATGCCGAACTCGATCCGGGAAGCGGAGCGAACGCTCGAGCGGACGATCCCACCGGACGACCGGATGGAGATCTTATACGCCGGGAACATGGGTCTTGCCCAAGATGTGTCGTTGTTACTCGAACTCGCCGAACGATTCCGGGATGAGCCACGGGTCCACTTCAAATTGATCGGCTACGGCTATCGGAAAGAAGAGTTGAAACAGACGATCAAAGACCGTGGCTTCCAAAACTTCTTGTTCCTCGAGGCGATGCCACGGACAGAGGCGTTTCAGGCGATTAAAAATGCAGACGTCGCATTCGTCAGCCTGATCGAGCAAGAAGTGTTCGATACGGTCATCCCTGGGAAACTCATCGACTATATGGCGGTCGGCAAACCGATTGTCGCAGCAGTGTCAGGCCATGCGGCGAATGTCATTGAAGCGGCGGAAGTCGGCTACGTGTCACGGAAACGTGACATCGATGAGATCGAGCGGATCCTACGGAAGCTCCTCGACCGACCGGATTTACGGGAGGCACTCGGGGCGAACGGGATTCGTTACGTCAAAGAGAATTTATGTTGGGAAGAGAATATCGACGTGTTAGATCAAGTCGTACAACAGTTAGTGATGGAGGAAACACGATGAAGTCAGTATGTATGTTTGTATGGAACCATTTTACGAATGATGCGCGCGTCCTTCGTGAGTGCTCGGCACTCGCCGAGGCAGGCTATGAAGTCGATTTGATCGCGCTTCAAGATCCGAAAAATAAAGAGCTTCCAAAAGAAGAGATGCGTCCGGAAGGCTTCCGCGTCATCCGCGTGAAGCGTCAACCTTCGATTCTCGTCAACGCGCTCAAGTTCGCGAAGAAGACCTATCAATGGGTGAGCGAGAAGCGGACCCGCCAAATCGGTGCTGGACTCGTCGGTGCCGGGTTGTTCCTACTCGCGCCGATCACGATGCTCGCACTTGGAGCGGCCGTCGGGACGGTCTTGTTGCCGCAAGTGCGTAAGCAAATCGTCAATGCGAGTGCGATGCTCGAGATGGTGTTCGCTTCGACGAAAAAATCGTATGACTTTTACCATGCGAACGATTTGAACACGCTCCCGCAGGCACTCCTCGCCGGGAAAGTGTTCAACAAAGGTCGGATCGTCTACGACTCGCACGAGGTACAAACGGACCGTACGGGTTACGGCTATATTCAAAGTAACCTCGAGGGCTGGCTCTTGCCGTTCGTCGATACGATGATGGTCGAGAACCATACGCGTGCGGCGCACAACGAAGAGTTGTACGGATTCTATCCGTACGTGCTCCATAACTATCCGTTCTACCGTCCGCTCGACTTCTCGCTTCGTAAGGACTTGCATGCGCTTCTCGACTTACCGAAAGACGAGAAGATCCTCTTGTATCAAGGGGGCATTCAAGCCGGACGCGGTCTCGAACAGCTCGTGCTCGCGGCGAAAGACTTCAAAGAAGGCACGCTCGTCATGATCGGGGACGGGAAGCTTAAACCGACGATTCAACAGTTGATCGAGACGGAAGGGGTCGGCGACCGCGTCAAGATGATTGACAAAGTACCGGTCGAAGCGTTACCTTACTATACGATGAACGCCTATTTAGGCTTCCAAGTATTGAACAACGTCTGCTTCAACCACTACTCGGCCTCGTCGAATAAATTGTTCGAGTATTTGATGGCTGAAGTACCGGTCGTCTCATGTGACTTCCCTGAAATCGAACGGGTCGTTGCGGGGAACGATGTCGGGGTGCTCGTCGATTCGCATGATCCACAATCGATTGCGGACGGCGTCAACCGGATGATTGAAGACCAAGCACTCTATGCGCGTGTCAAAGAGAACACGAAGACCGCGCGTGAGAAATATAACTGGGATTTGGAAAAAGAGGCACTCTTAAACGTCTACGCGAACGCCGCGGAGCGCAAGTTGCCGATTATGAAAGACGGTGCGCCAAAGCCAGTACAATCTTAAGACTGCGGCTTTTGCCGCGGTCTTTTTTCTATGGAGGGAGGACATTTATGAAACGTCAACAACAACATCTATTGCGCCAACAAGTATGGCGCAAGCTACAAACCATCTCGGTGAAGGACATCGCCTGGATTATCGCAGGCTCTTTCATTCTCTCGTTCGGGGTCAACTACTTTACCGTACCGAACGACTTCTCGGAAGGTGGCCTGCTCGGGGTCACGATCATCCTGTACTACGTCTTCGGCTGGGACCTCGGGCTCACGTCGATCATCGGGAACGGGATTCTCTTTATCGTCGGCTATAAGCTGCTCGACCGTCGGACAATGGTCTATTCGGTCATCGCCGTCATCGCGACGTCATTCTTCCTCGGTCTGACACATGACTGGGGCAGCCCTGCCGAGGACAAACTGCTTGCGGCCGTCTATGCCGGAATCATGATCGGGGTCGGGATCGGCATGGTGCTCCGTGTCGGCGGGACGACCGGCGGGGGTGTCATCATCGCCCGACTCATGGAGCGCTATCTCCACTTGAGTGTCGCCGTCTCGATGTTCATCATCGATGCGATCGTCGTCGCGACATCTGGCTTCTTCTTAGGGGAACAAGTCGTTCTCTATACGCTCATCGCGATCATCATCGGTTCATGGGTCATCGACCTCGTCGCGGAAGGTCTCAACATCCGTAAAGCCGTCACGATCATCAGCGATAAGCAAGAAGAGCTCGCCGTCGTCTTAACGGAGACGCTCGGACGCTCGGCGACGATTATCCATGGACACGGTTACTACACGAAGCAGGATAAGAACATGTTGTATATGATCGTCGACAAACGTCAGATCGCACCACTCAAAAAAATCGTCCAAGTGACGGACGACCGCGCCTTCGTCGTCATCCACCAGGTGAAGGAAGTCATTGGGGAAGGATTCAGCTACCCGTCCCGATAATTTGAATGCTGGTGTTTTATTGATAACTTCTATATAATAAAAGGCGTGTAAATAGAAGGAGGAACTGACTACTATGCAAACGATCGCTACAATCAGCCTACTTGTCGTGGCTGTCTTATTGATTGTCGTCGTACTGCTCATGTCAGGTCGGTCGCAAGGTCTTGGAGCGATTGCAGGTGGCGCGGAGCAGTTGTTCGGACGCCAGAAAGCACGCGGCTTCGATGCTGTTTTGAACCGAACTGCAGCTGTACTAGGCACTTTGTTTTTCATTTTAGGATTACTAGTCGCATCATTATGATGATAAGGCTGATCGTTCTCGATTTTCACGTGAGGCGGTCAGCTTTTGTTTTTTCGATTTATTTTTTGGGAATAATGTAGATACAAGGAGATGACAGATAAAATGAAAGTGACAGCACCAAAACCGTTCTTCTTCGAGGGCGGAAAACGTGCCGTGTTGATGTTACATGGCTTCACTGGATCGAGCGCGGATGTCCGCATGCTCGGTCGCTTCCTTCAAAAAGAAGGATACACATGTATGGGACCGATCTATCGTGGTCATGCCGTCCCACCGGAAGAATTACTCCAATATGGACCGAAAGACTGGTGGGAAGACGTCTTGGACGCTTACCAGACGCTCGTCGACAAAGGTCATGAGGAGATTGTCGTCTGCGGACTCTCGTTAGGTGGCGTGATGTCGCTCCGTCTCGCCGAGGAGAAAGACGTCAAGGCGGTCATCCCAATGTGCGCACCGACGGGAATCGATGCCGAGGACCGCTTGTATAAAGGAGTCCAGGCATATGCCCGAGAATATAAGGGTAGAGAAGAAAAGTCGCCGGAACAGATTGAGCAGGAGATGGCAGAGTTCAAACCGATGCCAACATTGAAAGACCTCCGTGCCTTCGTCCGCGACACGGCGTCGAAGCTCGAGGACATCTTCGTCCCGACACTCGTCGTCCAAGGCGCCAAAGACAACATGATCGACCCGGAATCGGCGAATCAAATTTACGAGGCGGTCAACACGTTCCAAAAAGAGTTGCTCATCTACGAGAACTCGGGACACGTGATCACACTCGACAAAGAAAAAGAGAAACTGCACCAGGACGTGCTCGATTTTCTCGAAACGTTAGACTGGTCAGTCTAAGAAGGAGGTGTCACGTTGAATTTACGTGACCAATTACTAGAGATCTTACAGGCGAGCGAGAAACCGCTCTCTGTCGATCAACTGACCGAGCGATTACAGCTCGCGTCGACGGATGACTTTAAAGAGCTCATTCGCACATTGAATGCCCTCGAGGAAGAGGGCGCCATCGGCCGGACGCGGACGAACCGTTACGGGACGCTCGCCACGCTCGGACAAGTCGCGGGAATCATCTCGATTCATCAGCGCGGCTTCGGCTTCTTGTCGGTCGAAGGGGAAGCGGAAGACGTGTTCTTGCCGCCCGACCAACTGAAGGACGTCTACCATGGCGATACGATCCTCGTCAAAAAACGCGAGGACAACCGTGGCAAGACGGAAGGGATTTTATTGAAAGTATTGAAGCGCGGACTCTCCGAGTTCGTCGGGACGTATACGCTCCCGAGCGGTCGACTCGACCAGTTCGCCTTTATCGAGCCGGATGACAAACGCATCAACTTCTGGCCGGTCGTCAACCCGGACAAATCACTCGGTGCCGTCGACGGACATAAAGTCGTCGTGCGCATCACGAAGTATCCGGACGGACGCTTCGCCGGTGCCTGTGACGTCGTCCGCATCATCGGGCATAAGAACGACCCTGGCGTCGACATCTTGTCGATCGTCTATAAACACGGCATCCCGACGGAGTTCCCAGAGGACGTGATCGCTCAGGCGAACGCGGTACCGGACGAAGCGGACGAGAAAGACTTCATCGGTCGCGTCGACCTTCGTGACGAGACGATCTTCACGATTGACGGCGAAGATGCGAAAGACTTGGACGATGCCGTCCACGTCAAGAAACTCGATAACGGGAACTACGAGCTCGGTGTTCATATCGCCGATGTCTCGCATTACGTGAAAGAGGGCTCACCACTAGACGTTGAGGCGCTCGAGCGCGGGACGAGTGTGTATCTCGTCGACCGCGTCATTCCGATGTTGCCGCACCGACTCTCGAACGGGATCTGTTCCCTCAACCCTCACGTCAACCGCTTGACGCTCAGCTGCGTAATGGAGATTTCTCCGCAAAACGGGAAAGTCGTTCGCCATGATCTGTTCCCGAGTGTCATCAAGACGACGGAGCGGATGACGTATACGAACGTCCGTGAGATCATCGAACGTGATGACGAAGAGACATTGAAAAAGTACGAACCGTTCATCGGTGAGTTCGACCTCATGGCCGAGCTCGCGGAAGTGCTTCGGAAACGTCGTAACTCGCGCGGTGCCATCAACTTCGATTTCGCTGAGGCGAAGGTTGTCGTCAACGAGGAAGGGAAGCCGGCAGATATCGTGCTTCGTCCACGTTCGGTCGCCGAGAAGTTGATCGAGGAGTTCATGCTCGCGGCCAACGAGACGGTTGCGGAACACTTCCACAAGATGGACGTGCCGTTCATCTATCGTGTCCACGACAATCCGAAACCGGACAAGCTCGACTTCTTCTTCGACTTTGTCGCAAACTTCGGTGTGCATATTGAACGCATCAAAGGACAGACGGTCGAACCGAAGACGCTTCAAAAGATTTTGAAGGCAATCGACGGAGAACCGGAAGAGCCGGTCATCAGTACGATCATGCTTCGTTCGATGCAACAGGCGAAATATGACGACGTCTCGCTCGGTCACTTTGGACTCGCGACAGACTTCTATACGCACTTCACGTCACCGATTCGTCGTTATCCGGACTTGATCGTCCACCGTCTCATGCGCACGTACGTCTTCAACAACGATTTGTCGGAGAAGACGATCGCGAAGTACGAGGACCGTCTCGGGGCGATCGCCGAACAGGCATCGAAACGGGAACGTCGCTCGGTCGACGCAGAGCGCGAGACACAGGCGCTCAAGAAAGCCGAATACATGGAAGCCCATCTCGGTGAAGAGTTCGATGGTGTCGTCGCCGGCGTCACGAACTTCGGGATGTTCATCGAGCTTCCGAATACGATCGAAGGGCTTGTCCGTCTCCAGTCGATGGATGACTACTACCACTTCGACGAATCACAGCTCATGTTGCTCGGCGAGCGGACGAAACGTCAATTCCGCATCGGGGACGCCGTCCGTGTCAAAGTCGACGCCGTCAACTTAGACGAGCGGACAATCGACTTCACGGTCGTCGGCATGCCGAAACGGGAACCGTCAAGCCGTCGCCAACCGACGACAATCAAAGCGAAAGGCGGTCGTCCGAAGAAGGACGAGAAAGACCGTCGTGGCGGTCGCGGTCGGGACGACAAGAAGAAGCGCGGCAAACCAGGAAGACCTGGGAAGCCGGGCAAACCAGGTGAGAAACCGAAACGAGACGGGGAGAAGTCTTCCCAAGGCCGTTCGGCACTCGACCTGAAGAAGAAAGACAAGCACAAACGAAAAGGCGACGCCAAACGAGGTGCGAAGAAACGTCGCTGACGGGGAAGGGCTCGTCCCTTCCTCCGTATCTTGTAGATAAAGGACTGAATGTGTATGGCCAAGAAGAAAGATTCGAACGCACTCGCCCAAAACCGCAAGGCGTCCTTCGATTATGCGATCGAAGATACGATTGAGGCGGGCATGGTGCTCACAGGGACGGAAATCAAATCGGTCCGTCAATCGAAGATCAACATCGCGGATGCGTACGTCCGGTTCGATGGGGGCGAGGCGACGCTTCACAACTGTCATATCAGCCCGTTCGAACAGGGGAACCGCTTCAACCATGACCCACTCCGCGTCCGAAAGCTATTGTTGCATAAGAAGCAGATCAATCAGCTCATCGGGGCGTCAGGGCGTGATGGCTACACGATTATCCCGCTCAAGGTGTATATCAAGAACGGGTTCGCCAAGTGCCTGCTCGGCGTCGGAAAAGGGAAGAAGAAGTACGACAAACGTGAGGACTTGAAGAAGAAAGACGCGAAGCGTGACGTCGACCGTGCGATGCGCGATCGGCAAAAATACTGACAACGGATCCTAATTGTGGTATACTAAACAGAGTACCAATTACCACCTCGGGGACGTTATGGATTCGACGGGGGTAGGTCGGTCGTATGTGGCGTGTCGAGGGGTCGGCCTCGTTAAAACGCAAACGCCTATAACTGGCAAAACTAACACACAACTCGCAGCAGCCTAAGTGCCCTGCGGATCCTGACATCCATCGCTTGTGTGGATGACTTTCAGGGTCTCAAACTAAGCAAGCTACGCTTCAACCTCGCCGTCTGAGGGCGCGAAGAAGAGATGAAACAGACTGGATGCGACAACGCCTGTTTATCGGCAGTGTCACATCGAGATTCAATAGATAAACTACACACGTAGAAGCATACGTTACGATGCCTTCGGACGCGGGTTCGACTCCCGCCGTCTCCATTTTGAAGCAGTCTGTAACGACTGCGATCAATGATTTTCATGAAGACCTTCTAATTTCATTGAGATTAGAGGGTCTTTGCTTTTGATTGAAGCCATGAAGAAAGGAAGGTGAAACGCATGGGAAAATATCAATTAGATAAGAGAAGCAAAGTAGCTGCGGCGAAGTACCAAGACGGCAAAAAGCCGACTGTCTCGAACAAGAAAGAACGATTGAACCAGCTTCGTGAAGCATATTTGCAGAAACAACAAGAGAGGAAGTGATCTGGTGAAGGATTATTGAGTACCTGCTCATTAATCCTTTTCTTTTGGGGAGCGGACACCGGTTATTAGGTTTTTGATGAGAATCAAGGGATTGATCATCTTTTTGTTGAATAGAAACTATGAGTTGTTTTTTGAAAATCGTCAAGTAATTATACATACCAAAGGAGGAGTTCACATGTCTAAAAAATCGACGGAATTGATTGTGAATGGCGTCAAAAAATATGGTCCGACAGTAGGCAAACTTGCATTAAAACATAACAAAGAAATCATGGGGGCTTTAGGATCAATCAATTTAAAGAAACGACCGAAGAACCCTGATGACTCGGAGCAAAGCCCTAAAAAAGTCAAGAACAAGCATCCGCGAAAGCAACGGTATCAGTACTATTTAACCGAAGTGACACCTACGCTAGACACTCGAAATCGAGATGAGTTGTTCCAATATAGATTAGAAGTGGAGCAATGCATTCAACAAATCAAAATGGAACAAGCACAAGACATCGTCATCAAAAAACAAATTCATGAGGGGCGAATCAAAGAGTGGGAATCCATTCTCTCTCTCATCGTGAGTCAAATGACCATCAAGGACTATATGGAATTTTTAAGACTCTTTAACAATCCAGAGTATCAAAGTGATTATTTCGCGGGCTTTGAAGGGGATGTGGAGAAGTTCAAAAAATTGAATACGGTCGAACAGTATGATGCGCTCGTTCAGTATGTTCATGAAAAGACAATGATTGATATCGAACAAATCAAAAGAGAGTTTTCTGCTCCTGTTTGATGTGTGAGATCCACTTCTTTTCTGCATTCGTTATAATCAATAGTGTAATGGATGGAGGTGGAGTCGTTGGGATGGGATTTAAGTGTCGCTGAGGCGAAAGATGTGTATTTAACCGAATCAGACCTATGGCGCTTTACACAACAATTTCTGATGAACGCTTCTCATACGACGACGTACAAACACGTATTGATGAAGGTGTTACTGGAATGTACGACAGAATTGAATGAATCAGGTGTCGTGTCATTTCATCAGATTGCCAAACATGTGACGAAAATCTATTGGAATCTCATCGTCAAGCATGGGCTGACACAGATGAATCAACTAGGGAAGCAGAGCGCTGTTGAAAACGTGATGGTCTCCTTTCAGAAAGAACACAACATTCCGTCAGATTGGAACTTTGACCGTTTACCAGAGCATCAACAAAATCAATTGATTCGGAACGTGAATCAGTTTTATAAAAAATACGTATACGGTTCTTTCTATCGCTCTTTTAACGAAACGATTTACTCTTTCAATCGAAAAGAAGAATGGATTCAACTCGTTCCAGCGTATGTCGTTTTCTTTGAAAAATATAAGCGTGTTCTCATGAACGTGACAAACTATCAGTTAGCCATCTTTTTAGAAAAATACAATTCCCAAGATGCGATGGAACGAATCTTGAGCAAGCTGGAGTTTGTGTCTGCCCGTCAGTCGCTTGAGGAGTTTAAACAAATTTTATTAAGTCACGGGCACTCAATGTGCTTCTATTGCCTAAAGCCTGTAAAACAAATTCACGTGGATCATTTCATTCCTTGGTCTTATATGCAAAATGATGTCTTATGGAATTTTGTGCTGTCATGCCCGACATGTAATACGAGTAAAAATAATCGATTAGCGAATATCGATTATCTCTACAATTTGGTAGAACGAAATCATGAACTGCGTACGGCAGAATACATGTCTACATACAAAGAATCGAAACTCATTCATTTGTATCACTATGCCGTTCAAAATGGATTTGAAAACAATTGGGCTCCGAAGACATGAAAAGAGTCGAACCTAATTAAACAGGTTCGACTTTTGTTTTAGTATTCACTATAGTTGAACAGCATAGACATCAGCACATCACTTTTAACTTTCACTTGAATATTTGTATGTTAGTTTCTAATACTCAGTTCTTTAGTTCTTAAAATTGTTATGATACTCATCGAGCTAATCCCGACCCCAAGCAATGCTATAATCGCTGTAAACATACCGTTTGGAATCATAAAACCAATAGGCAACATTCCTAAAAAAGATATAGCGATTACTCCCTGGTATGCAATGTTTAGATATGAAATAATTGGATTTGAAAAGAACGACATGATGAGTGGTGGAATAAATAATACGACAACAATTCCTAGCGACATAAATAATGTCATTTGTATCTCCGGTGTCATTTCACCCAATCGATTGATTTGTAAAGTAATAATAAATAGAGCTAACCCCATCATCAATAGTACCCATAAGATTTTTTTGATCATTTAAAGTCCCCTTCGATTTTTAATTTTAACATTTAAACCCATTATATCCAAAATTAATCTTTATAAGTGCACAAATGCTTCATTACCATAATCCATGGAGAAAAAGAAATAAGTAATGCGTAGGTGAATAAACAGTGTCAAATAATTTAGAAACTTTAATTGTGTCAGGCCGGTTTAAAGAAGTAAAAGACATCTATCAAACTACTGATTTTGAAACATTTAAAAATGATTTATTAACTTTGGCGTATGATAATGAAAATCTGTCGAATTACTCCGTACTCGTCTATCTGTTATTGGACACAGAGGACGATAAATTACATGACTTAGCTTTTCAAGTCCTATCACAGCCCCTTTGCCACATTGAAGGGGCTTATACCTCTTCCTTATACCATGCTCAAAGAGCCGTGGATTTGACTGATGCTGCAGATGTGAAGCGCTTAGAGAACCTGTTATTTCTGAACATCGTCCCAGAAAAGATTGTAAGTGATGAACAAGCAAAGTCCATCGCGGAAAAAATTCTTGTTCTAGATCCAACAAATGAAGTTGCTAAAGACACTTTATATTAAACCTAGAAAATCATTTGTTCGCGTAGACCAATGGTTTTCTTTAGTTCGTGTCACTGAATAAGGGAATAACCAACTAGTCTCATCTAATCCACTTAAGCCATCAATTGTATGAAAGACAATCTGCACACCATTTTCATCTCTACATTTCTCGACTGAATAAATCAAAAGGATATCTTCCTAATTTTGAATAAGTATGCAGAATCTAACCTTAAACCTGGGGGGGCGAATGAATGAAAAGGATTTGTGATTGTGAAAATTTGAAAAGAATTACTATAGAGGCGGATGTGGGGGCGGACCCGACATGGTGTGCGACCTGTCGATACAATATAGAATTGAATGAGTTTACGATTTCTGACCAATTGAAGCGTGATTTCTATGAATGGGTTAGTCGATTCGGAGAATGGATTGACTGGGACACGGATGCACTTGCTAAAGGATGGGAAATCAAGGTGGAGCAACATAATCGTGAAGGAGACTTACTTTCGGAGCGTTTGCAAGTAGCGCTTGGTGAAGCATATGAAATTGAATTCACGCCTATAACATACGATAATTTTACAAAATCCTGAACTTCACTAGAAACGGTGATTCCAAAAATTGTATGTTACACTAAGGGAAAACGTTTAGGGGTAAACAGATGACCATTCATTTTGCCAGGATGACGGGACCAGAAATCGCGAATTATGTGACTTGGTTGATTGACGATTATGCAAAAGATGTCGCGCGCAACTATCAACTTCCGATGGTGTTGGCACAAGAGGAATCGACTCAATTGATTCGGGACCTCTTCCCAGACAATCAACCCGGGGAAGGGCAGACGATTGTTCATGTGATGAACGGAGACACTCGTGTCGGAATTTTGTGGTATGCGTTTCAAGCTGAATCGAAACGCATCTTCATTTATCACATTTTGATTGAAGAGACGTACCGTGGGCAAGGGTATGCGACAGCGGTGTTTGAGAAACTTGAAAAAGTGGTCTCAGAAGAACTTGGCGCAACATCCATTGGACTAAGTGTATTCGGTACGAATCCAGACGCACAGCGATTATATAAACGACTCGGATTCCAAGAAGCGTCCATCGCCATGAACAAACAGTTATGAGAGGAGTCGACATGAAACGTTACTTGAAGTGGCTTTTGGTCGGATTTGGCGTGATTGGGGTGGCGGGGTTGGTATTTGCCTTTTATCGGTCGATGCAACCAGATCCCGATGAGGAAGCAAAAGTGATGAAGATGGCTGAATCATATGTACTCGAGCGATTCAAAGATGCTGAAGTGACAGAGGACGTATTATTCGACAACATGGGAAACTTTCCGTTTGAATATGCGGCGATTGCGGTGGATTCGGTGACGGGAACGGAATTTTATGTTTACGAGAATGAATCGACCGGAGAAATCGTTGATACGTTTCTCTCATCCAAATGGGAAGATGCGGTCACAGAGGTGATTGAAGATTCGATTGATACGGCGTTTGGTGCAGACGTCACCTATGTCGTCCTATATGACGAAGAAAGTATCCGACAACTCGATGTCTCCTCGGCAAATCCAATCGCCTATCAGACAGCCGACGTTTCGCCGACAATCTTATTGACGCTTCATCGGGAGCCGGAAGCCGATGACGAAGAGCGCGTTCGGACGTGGATGTCTGCGTTACAAGAGAACGACATCCTGAAGCGAGCCGAGATTCGTGTTGACTATACCGCTAAAAACGGAGAACTTCTTGATGATGGTACTGGTTTAGATTTATCGTTTTAACAGTAATCCCACTTTCCAATCGGAAAGTGGGATTTGTTCAGTCAAACACTCGACTGATCCAGCGTTTGAAAAAGGGTTGGCCTGATTGTGTCACGCTATGATTGTCGAGCTCTACCTCTTCGATCGCCTCATTCGGAGACCTCAATTGAATCGTCATCTCGTCACCAAGCCCGGTCGTGACACCACTCTCAAATTGAAGATTTCTTGTCACATAAGCATTTGCGTATAGAAGTCCACCTTTTTCGTCCACTTGTACCTCCTGAATCGTATAGTGGAATTGCTCGACCCAATCCCGCTGACCGAGGAGGAGCCGGACGACGTCATCTTCGTGTGACAGTTTCGTTCGCTCGATATTCTCAAGAGGAGTATGCGCTTCAATCGCCTCTCGCTGCGCTTCTAAGATATCTTTGAAGTGATGTGTCGCAGCTTCTGTCGTCCATGCAGCGGAACCTGTCTTTGACTCAGTCGCATAATGGAAAAGAGCAAATCCAATCAAGGCGAATAACGCAAGGACACTTACTCGTTTGAACTGTTTCATCGTCGTGTTCCCTCCATATAAAAGTCGCATCGTAATGTAGTGTCATTTCAGACGATTCACGTGGATGATAGCTACATGCTAAAGGGTATATTTGGTTTAAAATCTTTTTTATGTAATATATTCTTAACATTTAGTAAAAAAAATAGTTTACACTGAACTTGAATACAATGAGGAGGCGATGGTGACGTTAAAAAATCAAATATTCCTCAGTCGTGCAAAGAAAGGCTGGACCCAGCAGCAATTGGCTGATTCAGTCGGAGTAAGTCGTCAAACGATTATTGCACTTGAGAAAAACAAGTATAACCCGTCGCTCATCCTTGCGTTCAAAATTGCGGCGGTACTCGATGAAGAACTACCCGCATTATTTACATATGAGGAGGAGTGAAGATGGATCAAGTATTGCTGTATGGAATTCTTGTCTTGATTGTTGGTGTAATTGTCTCAGAACTTTATAAGGCGAACTTTGAACGAAAAATCGAATCACAAGACGAACGAGGGCGACAGATCGCCTTAAAAGTCAAATCGATTTCTTATTCGATGTTGTCAATCGGTGTCTATGTTGGTGTCGCCCTCGTCGCAATTTTTCAAGTTTTCGATCAATATTATTTCATCTACTTTGTCATGCTTGTCTTTTTCATACAAAGCATCGGATCGTCAATTTATCTTGCTGTGATTCGCAGGACATGACTTATCGACCGGTGATTTGATCCAACCAATTCGCGACCAAGTCCGCGCTGCCATCTTGGAACATAAATATGGATACCCCGACCATCACAAGCCCGACTAAAATCAATCCACCTTGTTTCGCGCTACTTGCAATCCCTCGCACGATGAGGATAATTCCCAACCCAAGCAAAAGAAAGTACCAAAATCCCATGAATATCCCTCCTTTTTCTAATTATTCTCATTTTAGTATGAATCGGTCGAGCAGGCTCTACATACTTAGACTGATTTATCTTTTTAAAAAGAAGGGTACATTACCTCTATGCGAATAATTAGGGGAGTGACCATTATGCGAAAAACGATTGTCATTGCGGGGGCGAGCGGCTATATAGGCTCGAACGTGATGGAGCAGCTGAAGGAAGAGTATGACATCATCGCGTTATCGCGATCGACGAAGAATAAAGAAGATGAGGCCCATATCACGTGGCGTGCCTGTGATTTGTTCTCATACGAAGCAACGAAAGAAGCATGCGAGGGCGCTGATTACGCGATGTTCCTCGTGCACTCGATGATTCCGGACGGCGGCTTGACGCAAGCGACGTTCGAGGACATGGACGCGCTCATTGCGGACAACTTCGCCCGGGCGACGAAGGCGAACGACATCGAACAGATTGTCTATTTGAGCGGAATCATCCCGAAACAAGAGAAGACGTTATCGCGTCATTTGAAGAGTCGACTCGAAGTCGAACGCATCCTCGGCGGACAAGGGGTACCGGTAACAACGATTCGGGCTGGACTGATTATTGGTCCGGAAGGTTCGTCGTTCCCGATTTTAGCGAAGCTCGTCAAACGATTGCCGACGATGATCTTGCCACGTTGGACAAAGACGGAAACACATCCGATCGACATCCGGGAAGCCGTTCAGGCACTCATCTCGGTCGTCGGTGCCGAGTCGCTTTATGACCGTCATATCGACATCGGGGGTCCCGAGGTGATGACGTATCGGAAGATGATCGAGCAGACAGCCGAAGTCATGGACAAGCGTCGCGTCTTGATCGACTTCCCGTTCCCGACAATCAAACTGTCGCGGCTGTGGGTCATGGCGGTCACGGGTGAACCGAAGGCGACCGTCTATCCGCTCGTCGAGAGCATGGGGCACGCGATGGTCGCGGAAGACACGGTCGAAGGTATCGGCCAGGGAGAGATTCCGTTCAAACAGGCGGTCGAACATGCGCTTGAGGAAGAAGAGAAGCAGTCCTCGGGCGGTAAGAAGAAAAAGCAACCGAAATCGTATACGGTCCGTTCGATTCAGCGGTTCGGTCTGCCGGAAGAAAAGTCGGCGCTTTGGATGGCGGACACGTACTTTGAATGGCTCGGTCGTTTTATGTATCCGCTCATTCAGACGACGAAAGAAGATGATGATTGGGAGATTGCGCTGCTCGATCCGTCGTTCGTCGCGCTTCATCTATCGCTTGAACAGGAAGCGACGGACGATATGGCATCCTTTGCGATTGACGGGGGCAAGTTCGTCAAGTTAAGTGAAGAGGATCAGACAGGGCGTCTCGAGTTTAGACGCTTACCGGAGTCGGATGAAGGACTCGTCGCCATCCATGAGTTCGTACCGGCCCTCCCGTGGTGGTTCTATACGAAGACACAGGCGAAAGCCCATCTCGTCGTCATGTGGTTATTCGGTCGTCATGTGAAGTTGCTGGCGAAAGACGCGGAAGATGGCGATCAAGTCGTAGAGGCTCCGACGAATTGAAGGGAGACGCATCGAAAGGTGCGTCTTTTTACTTTACTTTGATGATGTTAGAAGCTACCGTCGGAATGTCATCTCCATTTTGAACGATGAGATATACGTGTTTTGCTTTGAATGGAGTGTCGTACATGAACTTTGCTAAGTCCAAGAGAGAGGTATCAAACTCATTGTGAAAGATGACGGAAAATTCAAAAGTAGAAACTTCAAATAATAGAGATGCATGGGTATAATCCTTTTGAGATTTTTTCAGCATGTTCTTTTTTGTTTCTTCAATGTACGTGGCAGCCTGTTCCTTTAGCTGTTCATAACCTTTTAATCTTGAGATCCACATCCCTTGTTCATTTAAAGCTTGTGCAATTTCCACATCCCGTGGTCCGTTTATGTAAGAACTCACTTCGAACTTTTCTTCGGTCCCATTTGGATGCAGTATGACAAAGTCATAATTTTGATTCCCGATGATGATTTTCGCTTTAGCGTCTTTTGGGAAATAAGGCGAGAGGGAAAATACATAAGCGGGTACAAACTCCTCTTGAAACTCTTTGAATTCTCCTTTGCGTAACCTCGAAATCTTTAAAGCCATGCGGTCGTCCTTCAGTGCTTGAATCACCTCTTCAAAGTAATTTTTCATTTCAGTCGGTGTACGATATTCAGATAAATCTTTTAATATGGCAAACTGTTTTTCCATAGATTATATCTCCTTTGTTACGGAAGGTAATATCAGTTCAATGATTCTAACTTTTATCAGTGTGTGTCTAATGCCTATTGTACCATCTCGTTCTTTGTACATTCTGTTAACGTTTTTCTCAATCCGTTTACAAGCCCTCTTTCCAGGCGTACACTAAACTCGCTTTTGAACTGATTGGAAAGAAGGAATGTATGATGCAAGACTCACTCTCCACGCGTGAGATGTGGCAAAAGGACATCTCGGCCGGGATCACGGTCGGTGTCGTCGCCATCCCGCTCGCCATGGCATTCGCCATCGCCTCAGGCGTCCCGCCGGTGTATGGGCTCTACACGTCCATCTTCGCAGGAATCCTCGTCAGCCTGTTCGGAGGTTCGACGTTCCAGATTGCCGGACCGACGGGAGCGTTCATCCCGATCGTCTCGGGTGTCGTCCTCGCATACGGATATAAGGGATTGCTCGTCACGACCGTTCTCGCCGGAATGTTGCTGCTCCTCATGAGCGTGCTCCGGGTCGGACGGCTCATCCGCTTCATGCCCCGGGCCGTCACTATCGGTTTCACGGCTGGGATTGCCGTCGTCATCTTCGTCGACCAGCTCGATGAGTTGTTAGGGGTCACGTTTGAGAAGGCGCCACATTTTCACGAGAACTTGCTTCGCCTCGGTCAGGCGTTGCCCGAAGCGAGTCCTTGGCCGATCGTCATTGCCGGAATCGGCTTTTTGACGCTTTGGCTCGTCCCGAAGCTGCCGTTCCGTTTACCGCTTTTACTCATGGCGATGCTCGTCCCGACGTTCGTCAGTCTCCTCATCCCGGGTGAGGTCGCGACCATCGGAAGTGCCTACGGCGGCATCCCGAGCGGACTGCCGGAATTCAACTGGCTTGCGATCGACCTAAACTTGATCACAACACTTCTCCCGTCCGCGTTCGCCATCGCCTTCCTTGGCGCACTCGAGTCACTTCTTTCGGGAACGGTCGCCGACGGGATGGCGGGGACGAAGATGAAACCGGACAAGGAACTGTTCGGGCAAGGGCTCGCGAACGTGATCACACCGTTCTTTGGTGGGATCCCGTCGACAGGTGCCATCGCCCGGACGGCGACGAACATTCAGGCGGGAGCGGTCAGTCGACGTGCCGGGGTCATCCATGGGATCACGGTGCTCGTTGCGGTTCTCGTCCTCGCGCCGTTCGCGAGTTACGTACCACTCGCTGCACTCGCTCCGATTTTGATGCGGGTCGCCTGGAACATGTCCGAACGCCATCACGTGATGACGATGTTGCGTCATCGTTCATCCGAGTCGCTTGTCTTACTCGTCACGTTACTATTGACGGTATTCGTCGACTTGGTCGTCGCCGTCGAGGTCGGCGTCATCTGTGCGCTCGCGCTCTTCGCGAAACGAATGGCTGATACGATCGATGTGCGCGAACGGACAGAACGGTACGTCACGCGAGACGGCCAAATCGTCTTCAGTGTCGAAGGCCCGCTCTTCTTCGGTGCGGTCGAGTTGTTCGAGCACGTCCTCCATCACATCCATCGGGAACCGAACGTGTTCATCTTCAACTTTCATCGTTGCCCCGTCATCGACGTGACCGCGGTCGAAGAGTTGCGGCGTGCCATCACCGAACTGAAAGCGGCCGACCGGCACGTCATCTTCGCGCACCTGTCGCCATCGGTCCGCGCGACGCTTGCTCACTATGGGCTACTCGACGGGATTGAAACGTTCGAGACGACCCAGGAAGCGATCGAGGCATCTTAACGAACGGACAAGATGTCGCCGAACGGGACGCGGCGCACTTTGCCATCGAACAGCTCGACTTCGCGCTCGGCGTAATAGATGGCATGGACGTAGCCGCGCATGCTTGTCGTCAAGCCGTCTACGAACAGGGTTACTTCGACTTGGTCGCCTTCACGAATGGCCCGTTCGAGCTCGGTCTGCCAAAGATAGAGGAGCTGTTCGTCCAAGTCGGGCAGCTCAATCTTTTGGATTTGTGCATAATAACGTTTCAGTAGGGCGACGTGCTCGGGCATGAGAAATGGGATCCATTTTAACTCACCCCGGTCACGATAGCGGGTCTTGCTCATGAGGAATCGCCTCCTTGTTTATGTCCGCCGATTAGACGTTGGCGCGTCCGGAGCGGACTGTCTTTTAGTAGGCTCGATGCCGGTCGGATCGTGCCGCGACCGAACCGGACATTCAGGCCGTCAATCAAATCGAGGAAGTCGAGCCGTTTCGCCTTCGCCCATTCGTCTTCGAAGAACGATAACTGGACGTGATCGCTCCGTGGCTCGAGCTTGCCGAGAGCGACCGAGACGTAACGGACGGCCTCCGTCTCTTCCCAGCCGTCTAAAAATAGCTGCAATAAGATCGGGAGAAACTCTTGCTCGTCCGCTGTGAAGCGGGGGAGCTTCTTTTGTTTACTGAAGCCAGCCCGGTCGCTCGTCCGCGTATAGCGCACCCCGAGATGGATCGTCCCTCCGACGAGTCCCGCTTGCCTGGTTCGCATGCCGACCTCGACCGCAATTGCCTGTAAGACGAGCCGGATTGCGGAATACGTCGTGTAGTCTTTCATGAGGGTGATGCCGTGTCCGATCGACTTCGGTCGCATCCGTTTCGCACCGAACAAGGAGCTCGCCGGCAGGATGGTCGGCGACTCGTCGATGCCCCAGGCGTGATGCCAAAGTTCTGCACCGATGACACCGAACTTTTCATGAAGGGATTCGAGCGGATAACGGGCCAAGTCCCCGATCGTCCAGATGCCGAGCCGCTGCAGATGGACCGCCATCTTCGTCCCGACGCCCCACATCTTCTCGATCGGCGCCGGGTGGATAAGCCGTTCGACGTCGTGGAGAAGACACGTGGCGACCCCTTCCTTTTTCGCATGCAAATCGAGGACGAGCTTGGCGAGGACGTTGTTCGGTCCGATGCCGATGGTGACGGGAATGCCCGTATAGCGAAAAATCGTCGCTCGCATGAGATGGGCGACGTGCTCGTCATTTCCGAACAGCCGCTCTGTCCCGCTCATGTCGACGAGCGTCTCATCAATCGAATAGACGCGAATCGCCTCGGGTGGGGCGAACTGATGGAGGATGTGGATGATTTGAATGGAAACGTTCAAATAATGACTCATCCGCGCCTCGGCATACAAAACGTCCCGTCGTTCGTGCCACGGAAGGCGGTCGATGTGAAAGCGACGTGACCCAGTCTTGATTCCGAGCTGCTTCATCTTCGGGGTCGCCGCGAGCACGAGTGCCCCGCTGTCCTGGAGGTTCGAGAGGACGACGAGCTTTGTCTTGTAAGGATTTTTGTTGCGCGCGGCACACTCGCAACTGGCATAGAACGAGACGCTGTCGATACAAAAGATTCGTCTGCGCATCGTCACCACTCCTTTTTTGCGAACAAATGTTCTGTTTTTTTCATCGTAACACGGTCTCACGTCATCTCAAATAGTGAATTGAAAATATTTTTACAAATACTTTTTGAAAATTAACCAAAATTTATAGGTTTTCACGTGTCTAAAAACCAACTTTTAGGAAGTTTTCGTAAAAAAGTCTCCGAATTGGTTCGATTTTCGTTATAATAGACGAGTATGTAAGTGATGAATTGATAGAAAGATGGAGGCTATTAGTGTGATCCAATTTGTAAAACAGTTAACGAATGATCAAAGCCGGCGTTTGAAAGCGTACGAACGACGGGTCGCGCGTATTAATGAATTAGAGACAACGATGAAAGCCCTCTCGGATGACGAGATGCGTACATATACGGAGACGCTCAAAGCACGTCTCTTGGATGGAAAGAAAGTGGATGACATCGCGGAAGAAGGGTTCGCTCTCGTCCGCGAAGCGTCAGTCCGTGTGCTCGGCATGCGTCACTATGACGTGCAGCTCATCGGTGGGTTCGCCCTCCTCGAAGGGAACATCTCGGAGATGCCGACGGGGGAAGGGAAGACGCTCGTCGCCGCTTTGCCGAGTTACGTCAAGGCGCTCGAAGGAAAAGGCGTCCACGTCATCACGGTCAACGATTATTTGGCGAGACGTGATGCAGAACAGATCGGGAAGATTCACGACTTCCTTGGGTTGACGGTCGGCTTGAACGTCCCGGACATCGAAGCGGACGAGAAGCGTTCCGCATATCAGGCGGATATCACGTATGGGGTCGGGACAGAGTTCGGATTCGACTACTTGCGTGACAACCTTGTCCATAAGCCGGAAGAACGGGTCCAACGTCCTTTCCATTTCGCCATCGTCGATGAAGTCGACAGTATCTTGATCGATGAGGCGAAGACGCCGCTCATCATCGCGCAGAAGGACCGGTCACATATCCGCTTGAAACAGTTGGCGCAACAGATCATTTCTGAGTTCGAGGAGACCGACTACGAGGTCGACCTCGAGTCGAAATCTGCGACGTTCACGGAAGCAGGAATCGTCAAGATTGAAGAGCTGTTCGCCATCGATAACCTGTTCAGCGCTTCACACCAGGTGCTCTATCACTATCTCGTCCAGGCGCTCCGTGCGAACGTCTTGTTTGAGCTTGACGTCGACTATATCGTCCGTGAAGACAAGATCGAACTCATCGACTTGTTCACGGGACGCATCATGGAAGGTCGGAGCTTGTCAGAAGGGTTGCATCAGGCGCTCGAGGCGAAAGAAGGCGTCACCATCACCGAAGAGAACAAGACGACGGCGGAGATCACGATTCAGCACTATTTCCGCATGTATCCGCTCGTCGGTGGGATGACAGGGACGGCCCAGACGTCACGCCAAGAGTTCTTGAAGACGTACAACATGGACGTCGTCCAAGTGCCGACGAACCGCGAACGTCAACGTGTCGACCATCCGGACCGCATCTTCATGACGACCGAGCAAAAGTATGCGGCGGTCACTGAGAAAGTGGCAGAACTACATGCGACGGGACGTCCGGTCTTGATCGGGACGACCTCGATCGCACAATCGGAAGCCATCAGCAAGCATTTGAAGAAGAAGCGGATCGAGCATGACGTGTTGAACGCGAAGACGGTCGCTCAGGAAGCCGATATCATCGCGGACGCCGGTCAATTCGGCAAAGTGACGATTGCGACGAACATGGCCGGACGTGGAACGGACATCACGCTCGACGCAAAAGCGAAGGAAGCGGGCGGTCTCTTCGTCATCGGGACGGAGCGCCACGAGTCAAAACGTGTCGACAACCAGCTCCGCGGTCGTTCGGGGCGTCAAGGCGACCCGGGTGCGACCGAGTTCTTCGTCTCGCTCGAAGATGAGATCGTGAAACGTTATGCGGCGCAGAAACTAGAACGCGTGGAGAAGAAGTTGAAGCCGAGTGCGACAGGTGAGGTCTCAACGAAAGATGCGATCGAGATTATCGAATATGCGCAGACGACGATTGAAGGACTCGGCGTCTCGATTCGGGACTACTTGTTCAAACTCGATGACGTCTTGAACGAACAACGGAATATCATCTATACGATTCGTAACCAGGCCGTCAACGCCGATGCGGATGCCATCACGAAAAACGTCCTCGGCATGATGCGTCTCGCCCTCGAGAACAGCATCGACATGCATGTGTCGGATGAACTCGTACCTGAGGAATGGCCGATTGATGAGTTGAAAGAAGACTTGCGCTACTTGACGATGCAGGAGCCGACATGGGCAAAAGATATCGCCGATACGCGTGAATTGAAGGATGCTTTAAACGACTGGATGGAGACAATCATCGCTACGACGGCGTCACGCCTCGAACAGGACGACATCGTCCTCTTCGCCAAAGAGTCCCTTCTCCGTGCCGTCGACATGAAGTGGACGGATCATTTGACGACGATGAGCGGATTGAAAGAAGGGATCGGGCTTCGCAGCTACGGTCAGGAAGACCCGAGCCGTCAGTTCGGAAAAGAAGGACTAGAAATCTTCGAACAGACGTATATCAATATCGCACGGGATGTCACGACGGAACTATGCCAGCTCGACCGTTATTTCGCTGAGATGGCAGAGGAGGAAGTATAATGTTAGGATTTCGTAAACGTAAACAGATTGAGACAGGAAATAAAGAGGAAGGGCGCCAATTGACGCTCGTCATCGACGACGCGATGGGGATCCCGAAAGAGGACGAGTACGTCTTCCGTTATCATGCGAAACGACTTCCACCACTTCTCGATAATCAGCTCTCGATTGAGTTGTTGAATGTCGAGTCAATCGGGCATGACTTGTCGATCGTGGCGTTGTTCCGCAACACGCTTCCGAGCTCGTTCGAGATCAACGACTTACCGGTCCTCTTGTTGGACGCGAATAACGTCCCAATCGGACGGAAGGTCCTCGGACGTTCTGAATTGCCGAGCTTTGAGGCGTGGACGAGCAAACCGGTCTATTTGGACTTCTTCTTGGATGAGATGTTCGGGGAAGTGGAGTCGTACGACTCGCTCCGACTCGTCTTCCAAATGAACCCGATTGACCCGCTTCAGCCCGTGTCACCGGGAGAAGAGACGAAGTTCTCGACACGTGCATGGCAACAGCTCATGCGGACGAACATCTCGACGCCGCCAGTCGGGGAGAACGAGTTCAACTTGATGCTCGTATCGGTGGAGAAGGAAGAGACGAATGTCACGGCGACGATTCTCCTTCGCAACGGATACGACCGCTATTTGAACGTCGAGAAGCTCCCGCTTGAACTCGTGAGTGGGGAGGACGTGGTCGGCTTCACGATGATTCGTCTTGAAGAGCCAGTTCACGGGAAACATGCGTACCCGGTATCGGTCACATTTGAAGAAATTGAAGGCGATGGACCGTTCACTGTTCGCATCAAACAATGATAGGAGGATAGACCTAATTTTTGTAAAGGAAATTAGGTCTATTTCTATACAAAAATTTAACTAAATCAGGCGAGAATTCTCCCTCCTCCAAGCGTCTCGGGGCGAAGCCTAGCGTAGGTGGGAGATGAATCGCCCGGTCCAAACGTCTTTTCCCCCTGTGACAGATGTGACGAACAAAAGTTCGTGATTCCGTCAGATTCTCCCTCCCCTTCCGCGGGTATCGGACGAGGAGGACACATCACGATCTTCTGGAGGGAGGAGGGACGGACATGCTGAAAGGCTATAAATACAGGCTCCACCCGACGCCGGCACAGGCCGAGTTCCTCATCTTCAACATTTGCCGAGTCTCTGGACACGATCCTATTTCGTCTCCACCGCTGGAAATGTATCGAGCGAAACGATTAAACGTTATGTCGAACAACAAAAAACAAGGGGGTGACACCGTGTCTCAGACGCTGACAGTTAACATTAAACTGAAGCCGACAAAAGAACAGGAAGTTGTTTTAAAAAGCATGGCAGAAACATATATCGAGACGGTCAATCAACTTATCTCTGATATGGTGGATGCTAAAGCGATGCTCAAATTGACAAGTAAAAGTGTTTGCGCTCATCTGCCTAGTGCCGTCAAGAACCAGGTCATCAAAGATGCCCAGAGTGTCTTCCGGAAAGTGAAGAAGTCGACATACAAGGTCGTCCCTGTCCTGAAGAAATCTTATTGCACATGGAACAACCAGAACTATTCGTTTGACTTCGAGTCAATCTCTCTTCCGATCATGGTAGATGGAAAAGCAAAGAAAACACCAATTAGAGCAGAAATGGTCGACAAACACAATCGCAACTTCTCGCTTCTGAATAACAAGCTGGGTACGCTTCGTATCACGAAGAAGTCAAATAAATGGATGGCTCAAATCGCCGTCACAATCCCCACGACGGAGAAGACCGGTACGAAGGTTCTTGGTGTCGACCTCGGTCTAAAAGTCCCGGCGGTCGCATCGACCGATTGCGACAAGGTAAGATTCTTTGGGAACGGTCGTGAAAACAAGTACATGAAACGCAAGTTTCGTGCGAAACGGAAAGAACTCGGTCAAAAGAAGAAGCTGAACGCAATCAAGGAACTGGACAACAAGGAACAGCGTTGGATGAAAGACAAGGATCACAAGGTAAGCCGTGAAATCGTCGACTTCGCAAAAGAGAACAATATTTCTGTCATTCGCCTAGAGAAGCTAGCGAATATCCGACAGACGGCAAGAACAAGCCGTAAAAACAATAAGAATCTGCATACATGGTCGTTCTATCGCTTGGCATTATTTATCGAGTACAAGGCAAAACTAGAAGGGATCAAGGTCGAGCATGTCGACCCGGCACACACATCTCAGACATGTCCCTCTTGTGGCGAAAGAAACAAGGCGAAAGACCGGACTTATGTCTGTAAATGCGGATTTAAGAAACATCGAGATGTAGTCGGTGCGATGAATATCCGAAACGCACCTGTGGTTGATGGTAAAAGTCAATCAGCCTGAGAATCTATATGATCTGTCTCAGGAGGGGTGATGGCACACCCTCATCTGGAGGTTTGAGCAAAACAGAAATGGACTGCGCTCGCACAAGCACTTCAGAATCCCACTCATCCCGAAGGGTGAGCTTGCGGCTTTAGCCGTGGGAGTGTCAAGTCCGTGAGAGCCAAGTCGATAAAAATGAAGCGTTCGAACATCCGATGTACAAGGCGATGGCGGCACTCAACTACGATGCCGTCACACTCGGGAACCATGAATTTAACTTCGGTCTCGCATTCTTATACAACGCGATGGAAGGGTCGAAAGGGAAACTGCGTTTCGTCAACTCGAACGTCAAAGATTTAGAAGGTCACCCGATTGTCTCGAAGTTCAACGTGGATGGACAAGAGGTCCAAATCATCGAACGAACGGTCACAGACTTGGATGGGGAAACACATACGATCAAGATCGGTGTGTTCGGAGTCGTCCCTCCGAAAATCATGTCATGGGATTCGGGGAACCTTCAAGGTCGTGTGACGGCAGAGGATATCATCCCGTCCGCACGTGAAGCTGTTCAAAAAATTGAAAGACCGGGGAGCGGACGTCGTCGTCGCCCTCGCGCACTCAGGCATCGGTGACAGTGCGACACTTGCAGATGAACAACTCGACATGGTCATGACGGGGCACCAACACGGTCGCTTCCCGGATGCGAAAGGCATGTTCGCTTCGTTCCCGAACGTCGATATGACAAAAGGGACGATCAATGGCAAGCCGGTCGTCATGGCGAACAACCAAGGGAAGGACCTCGGCGTCATCGACTTCGAGCTTGAACTCGTAGATGGCAAGTGGCAGATTCTTGACGCATCGGCCGCACTCGACTCGGTGACAGCAGATACGGCGGTCGATCCAACGATTCAAGATGATATCCAGAGCTACTTCGCACTCGTCCGTGATGATGCATCGGTTCAGTTCGTGACGAACGCACAGAAGTGGTATGTCGAGAAAGAGCTTGAAACGAACCCGGAACTTTCTGCATATAAAGAGTTGCCACTCTTGTCAGCAGGCGCACCGTTCAAAGCGGGTGGACGTGAATTGACAGATGCAAGCTACTATACGAATATCCCGAAAGGGCAAATCGCTTTGAAAAACGTCGCGGACCTTTACGTGTATCCGAACACGCTCGAAGTCGTCAAAGTGACAGGAAAAGATGTCATGGATTGGCTCGAGATGTCAGCGGGTGCGTTTGACCAAATCGAAGAAGATGGCGAAAACTTGCTCAATCTTCAATTCCGTAGCTATAACTTCGATATTCTCGACGGTTTGACGTATGAGATCGATGTCACAGGTCCTGCGAAGTTCGATGTCGGCGGAAAGCTCGTCAACGAAAACGCGAATCGCGTGAAGAACGTCGAGTACAATGGACAACCGATCAAGATGGACCAAGAGTTCTTAGTCGCGACGAACAACTATCGCGCAGGTTCTTCATCGTTCCCAGGCCTTGGTGGCGGGAAGAACATCGTCTATCGCTCAGCGTATGAGACACGTAACGTCATCTCGGACTACATTGTCGAAAGTAAAGACAAGTTGGACTACAAAGCCGACAACAACTGGAAGATTGTCGCAGACGCGAAGCGATCGGTGACATTTGAGACAGCGGATGCAGGGAAGCAGTACTTGAACCTTTACGAAGGAATCGAAGCGACGGACGCGACCCGTCAAGATGCGGCAGGTCGTCTCTTCCGCACTTATACGACGGAGCTCGAGGCAGTACCAGTTGATTTGACGCTCTCGGTCGATGTCATCAAACCAGGTGCGAAAGTCGTGACCGGGAAGACGGCGCCAAATGCGAACGTGACATTAAAAGATGGCCAAACGGTTCTCGCCACGACGACAGCCGATGCAGAAGGCATGTACCGTTTGACGGTCAAACCGCTCAAACTCCGTCAGTCATTGACGATTGAAAGCGAATTGAACGGGAAGACGATGACGGAAACGAAAGTCGTCGGAGACGGATTTGTCGGAGCGCCTGCCATCTCGAAACGTTTGACGTATGCCAATACGCCAGTACTGAAGGGAACGTCTTCGCCAGGTGCGAAAATGGTGTTGAAGCGGGACGGAAAACGAATCGCCTATGCGACGGCAGACGAATCTGGTAAATTCGAATTCACGAAGCGTGCTGGTTTCGTTGCGGCAAGCTATGAAATCGAAGCGAAAGATGTTTCTGGTAAAGTGGTTGAATCCGAGTCATTTGTGATTGAGAAACCTAAGATGGTGACGCCGAAGAACACGAAAGGCGTGAAAGCGGGTACGCGTGCCTTGATCGGGAAAACGACACCAGGCGCGACGGTCCTCTTGAAAGACGCCAAAGGCAAGCAAGTCGCAAAAGTGAAGGCGAGCTGGGCTGGTACGTATACGTTCACATTCAAAAAAGGCCTTGCGAAAGGGACGTACAAAGTCATCGCGAGTGACTACGATGGTTCTGGCGCAAAACAATCAACTTTCAACTTGAAATAAGTACAGAACGACGTCCGAATCGGGCGTCGTTTTTTGTCGAATAAAAGTGTCTAAAATGTGAATGAAAGCCCTTACATTATCATCTAGTCTTATGTATAATCAAACATGTAATCGGTTACATGACACGTGTAAACCGAAGAGCCGATGGGGTTCGGCTACATATGTACGGAAAAGGGGACTGACAGATGATTACATTCTTCGTCGCACTCGCACTACTTTTGGTCGGGTATTTGGTATATGGTCGTTACGTCGAGAAGACGTTCGGCATCAAGGAAGAGCGGACGACTCCTGCCTATGCGTCTCAGGACGGCATCGACTACGTGCCGATGGGCAAAAAACGGAACTCGATGATTCAATTGCTCAATATCGCTGGTGTCGGACCGATCTTTGGACCGATCATGGGGGCGCTCTACGGACCGGTCGCCTTCCTTTGGATCGTCTTCGGATCGATCTTTGCCGGTGCGGTTCATGACTATTTGACAGGAATGATTTCCCTTCGAAACAACGGGGCACACTTGCCACAACTAGCGGAGAAGTTCCTCGGACGTTCGCTCCGCCATATCGTCAACGGGTTTGCACTCTTACTCTTACTTCTTGTCGGGACGGTGTTCGTCACGTCACCGAGTAACATGATCAACAACTTGTTCGATGGGAACGCATCGACGCTCACCATCGTCATTTTCGCAGTGTTCGCTTACTACATCTTGGCGACGCTTCTCCCGGTCGATAAGATCATCGGGCGTATCTACCCGTTCTTCGGGGCATTACTCGTCATCAGTGCCATCGGGATCGCGGTCAGCTTGTTCGCGCAAGGATACAAGATTCCAGAGATGACATTGACAAACATGCATCCGGACGGCTTACCAATCTGGCCGCTCCTCTTCTTCACGATCTCGTGTGGGGCGCTCTCTGGTTTCCATGCGACACAGTCACCGATCATTTCGCGGACGACGATGAAAGAAAGCAACGGTCGTGAAATCTTCTACGGCATGATGATCGCCGAAGCGGTCATCGCGATGATTTGGGCTGGAGCGGCGATGGCCATCTTTGAGCCGGGTGAATTACTTGGACTCATCAGTGCGGGCACTCCGGCACTCGTCGTGCAAGAAGTGGCGACACTCATGCTCGGCAGCATCGGCGGCACGCTCGCGATTCTCGGAGTCATCGTCTTACCGATCACGTCAGGCGATACGGCATTCCGTAGCGCCCGAATGATTATCGCGGACTACATGTCGATCGCACAGAAGAAGTTCTCGTCACGTCTTTGGATCGCACTTCCACTTTTCGCGATCTCATACGTGCTCACGAACATGGACTTCCAAATGCTTTGGCAATACTTCAACTGGGCGAACCAGACGACGGCGGTCATCGCACTGTTCGTCGGGGCGATGTACCTTTACATTAAAGGGCGCAATCACTATATCGCGCTCCTTCCGGGGACGTTCATGTTGTATGCGGTTTGGTTCTACATCTTGACGGCGCCAATCGGCTTCAAGCTGGACGGAGTTCTTCCGTACGTCATCTCGACACTCGGCACGTTGACGCTTCTCGTCTTGTTCCACAAACGGGCACGCGCGATGCGAGCAGCACAAATGGAATGTGACGTTCCGGTGAAAGAAGTCGCATAATCTCGACACGGGCTAATCGGTAGCCCGTGTTTTTGATTGTGTTTAAATCGGGAAATGTCCATACTAGAAAGAACAGTTACGGAAGGTGGGAGCACATGAAACAAGAACAACTCAAAGAGATGCTCCATGCCGACACGCTCGGGGAAGAGATTGCGAGCGCGGTCACGCACGGCCTGGGAGTCATCTTCAGCATCGTCGCCCTCGTCCTGCTCGTCATGAGCGCGACAGAGAGTGGGAGCACATGGAACGTCACCGCGGTCAGTGTGTTCGGGGCATCGATGATTTTACTCTATCTCTTCTCGACGCTCATGCACGCCATTCCGCATCCACGGGCGAAGCGGGTGTTGCAAGTGTTCGACCATGCGGGGATTTACTTACTCATCGCCGGAAGTTATACGCCATTCGCCCTCGTGACCCTTCACGGGACGCTCGGCTGGACGTTATTCGGGATCGTGTGGGGTGTGGCAATTCTCGGGATTGTGTGGAAACTATTTTCGACCGGAAAGTACATGTGGGTGTCCAATGTGACATACCTCGCACTTGGCTGGATCTGCATCATCGCCATCCGTCCGTTGTATGAATCACTCGGTCATCAAGGGTTCATGCTTCTTCTCGCAGGAGGGATCGCCTATTCGGTCGGTATCGTGTTTTACGTGTGGCAAAAACTGCCGTTCAACCATGCCATTTGGCACTTGTTCGTCCTAGCGGGAAGCGTGTTCATCTTCCTCAGTATTTTACTCTATGTCGCACCTTCGACAAGCCTATAAGACAGCCGTCCTACGGGACGTCTGTCTTTTTTGAAAAGTTGGGAAGAAAGTGCTGCAAACGGTTACAAAAATACAGACGAAATGACGTTTGTGTGTCATAATAATTGCAGACATCATCATAGAGATAGATGGGTGTAAAAGTAAGGGGGAAAATCAGATGGAAAAAGTGTTGCGCGATGGATTTATCTACATGTCACAAAACAAAACACTCAACAGTTTGGCAAAGAAATATGGCCTACGATTTGGTGCATCACGCTTTGTAGCAGGGGAAGACTTTAAGGCTTCTGTCCCGACGATTCGCGAATTGAACGCGAAAGGGTTGTCGGTCACGGTCGATCATCTCGGGGAATTTATTAAGACGGTCGAAGAGGCGAATACGAATCGCGACGAGATCATGCGTGCGATTGAAATTATGGCAGAAGAGCAATTAGACGCCTATATGTCACTCAAGCTGACGTCACTCGGATTCGATATCTCGGACGAGTTGATTGAAGACAACATGCGTCAAATTTTGACGGTCGCACAACGAGTCGGGGTCTTTGTGGCCATCGATATGGAAGATGAGCAGCGTTGTGAAAAGACGCTCGAATTGTTCAAAAAGCTGAAAGCTGAATTCGACGGTCTCGGAACGGTCATCCAGTCGTACTTGTACCGCTCGGAAGATGACATCAATCATCTTGCGCCGCTCAAGCCGAACCTCCGCATTGTCAAAGGGGCATATAAAGAGCCGGCGACGGTCGCGTTCCCTGAAAAAGAGGACGTGGACCATAACTACGTGAAGCTCGTCAAACTCCATCTTGCGAACGGGAACTACGCATCCATCGCGACACACGATGACCATATGATTGACGCCATCATCGAGCACGTCAAAGAGAACAACATTCCACTCGACCAGTTCGAGTTCCAGATGTTATACGGCATCCGCGTCGAGCGTCAACTCGAGCTCGTGCGCCAAGGATACAAAGTCCGTGTCTACGTGCCATACGGTCGTGACTGGTACGGTTACTTCATGCGCCGTCTCGCAGAGCGCCCGGCAAACGTGGCGTTCGTGTTAAAGGGAATGGTGAAGAAATAAAATGAGCACGAACATTCGTCGAGGATGTTCGTGCTTTTTGATGTATGGATAACGTCGATACATTCGGTCTTCTATGTAGCGGAGGTGTTACGATTTCTTGTTCTCGTCCTCACTTACCCAAAAATCTGGACCGATTTGATCGGACAGCCAAAAGAAAAGTTCTTGATGTTCTTCTGGATGAACTGCACAAAAAGAAGACTCAGCTACGAACTGAGTCTTCGAACAATTATCCATTAATCACGGTTCCACCATTTACGTGGATGACTTGACCACTGACGTATGTCGAATCATCGCTTGCGAGATAGACATACGCCGGTGCGAGTTCGGCCGGTTGCCCCGGTCGTTTCATCTCTGCTGAATCGCCGAACGATTTCACCTTCTCCGCGTCAAACGTTGACGGGATGAGCGGTGTCCAAATCGGTCCCGGGGCGACCCCGTTGACGCGAATCTTCTTGTCCGCCAAGTTTTTGGCGAGCGAGCGGGTGAATGCCGTGATGGCACCTTTCGTCGATGCATAGTCAATCAATTGGTCGTTTCCTTCATAGGCTGTGATCGAGGTCGTATTGATGATGCTCGCTCCTTCTTTTAAGTAGGGGAGCGCTGCTTTCGTTAAGTAGAACATGCTGAAGATATTCGTGCGGAACGTCTTCTCGAGTTGATCGTCTGATATATCGAGGAGCGACTCCTGTGGATGTTGTTCGGCAGCGTTATTGACGAGGATGTCAATCCGACCGAACGTCTCGAGCGTCTCTTCAACGACTCGTTGACAGAAAGAAGATTCGCCGAGGTCGCCTTGAAGCAAGAGACAGGCTTGACCTAAGTCCTCAATCCGTTCTTTCGTCGCTTCCGCGTCCTCGAGTTCGTTTTGGTCTTTATAGACGATGACGGAGTTCGCACCTTCGTGGGCGAAAAAGATGGCGACCGACTTTCCAATTCCGGAATCCCCACCGGTGATGATGGCGACCTTATCTTTTAACTTGTCACTACCTTTATAATCTTCCCGTTCATAGATCGGGAAAGGCTCCATCTTCGAATCGATTCCCGGTTGGTGTGCCTGTTCTTGGGCTTTCTTCTTAAACGACTCAAAGTCCTTTCGGCTACCGACAGTGTTTAAACGATTATCATGCATGTATACATTCCCCTTTCTGAATTTGACTCTTTTTGTCTATACCACACCCATTGAAAACTAATCGCTCATTCAAAAAATGGAATGAAATTGAAAAATGAACGCTTGCGAATGAATGTTCATTCATTTATGATAGAAGAGTAAACACGATGGTGATTGCGATTTTTTTTACGCGTGAAATGAATCACTATTCATTCTCATTTTAGGGGGGAACACTATGACGAGTCACATCGAACAATCAACCGACCTCCGTTTGACGAACTCAATTCGTTTTGCGGTCGTCATCGGTTCAGGAGTAATGGGGGCGGGGATTGCGGCTCACTTGGCGAACGCGGGGATTCGTTCGCTCATGCTCGACATCGTACCACGTGAATTGACATCTAAAGAGGAAGCGAAAGGGTTGACGCTGGAGTCACCAGAAGTACGCAATCGCATCGCCTCAGAAAACCGTCAAAAACTACTGAAACAAAATCCAGCACCACTTGCGACAGCCGATCATCTCAACTTCATCGAAGTCGGGAACTTAGAAGATGACTTAGAGCGTTTGAAAGAAGCGGATTGGGTCATCGAAGTCGTCGTCGAACGTCTCGATGTGAAGCAACAACTCTTCGAGAAGATTGCACCTTACATCCGTGAAGATGCGATTCTCAGCTCGAACACGTCAGGGATTTCCATCGAAGCGATGGCAAGTGCCCTTCCGGAAGGATTGAAATCACGCTTCCTCGGGACACACTTCTTCAACCCACCACGTTACTTGAAGTTGCTCGAACTCATCCCGACGGAGAAGACAGCCCGTCCGGTCATCGACTTCATGTCACGTTTCGCAGAAGACCGTCTCGGCAAAGGTGTCGTCGAAGCAAAAGACACACCGAACTTCATCGGGAACCGGATTGGGACATATGGTCTTCTCGTCACGTTTGAAGAGATGCTCAAACAAAACGCTTCAATCGGAGAGATGGACTCGATCACAGGTCCACTCATCGGTCGTCCGAAATCGGCGACATTCCGCACACTCGATGTCGTCGGAATCGACACGTTCGTCCACGTGGCGGGTAACGTCTACGAGACGCTCGAAGCTGGGGAAGAGAAGGACGCGTTCGACGTCCCTTCAGAAATGAAGCAACTCGTCGAAAAAGGCTGGATCGGACAAAAGGCCGGTCAAGGCTTCTATAAGAAAGAAGGCAAGGTCATCCAGGAGTTGAACCTTCAGACGTTCGAATACGAACAATTGAAAGCGATTACAGGTCCTGAGCTCGATCAAATCAAGTCACTTCCAGGCTCAAAAGCGAAATTGAAAGGTGCCATCTTGAACAAAGGTCGCGTCGGACAATTGCTCTGGCCAATCACGGCGAAGACGCTCGCTTACTCGGCACGTCTCACTGGTGAGATTGCCGATACGATCGTTGCGATTGACGATGCGATGAAGTGGGGCTTTGGTTGGAAATTCGGACCGTTCGAGATGTGGGATGCCCTCGGTGTGGAGAAATCAGTCGAGCGTATGAAAGCGGAAGGCTATGACGTCCCGGCATGGATCGATGAGATGCTTGCTGCAGGCAACACGTCATTCTATAAGGGAGACCAGTATTACGATAAAGCGTCGAAGGCGTATGTCGAGAAGACCGTCAACCCGAAAGAATTGAAACTCAAGCCGCTCGCAAAATCAAACGGCATCATCCTAGAGAACGGTGGGGCACGCCTCGTCGATATCGGCGATGACGTCGTCGCACTCGAATTCACATCACCAAACAACGCGATCGGTGTCGACATCATGCAGATGATCGAACAGTCGATCGACCGCGTCGAGCAAGACTTCAAAGGAATGGTCCTCGCCAACGATGGCAAGAACTTCTGTGTCGGAGCCAACCTTGCGATGATGCTCATGGAAGCAGAAGACGAGAACTGGTTCGAACTCGATTGGATCATCAACAAGTTCCAACAAGTCGTTCAAAAGATTCGTTATTCAAGTCGCCCGGTCGTTGCCGCACCATACGGCATGACGCTCGGTGGTGGTACGGAAATCAGCTTACCGGCAGCCCGTATGCAAGCCGCGCTTGAGACATATATGGGTCTCGTCGAAGTCGGTGTCGGCCTCATCCCTGGTGGAGGCGGAAACGTCAACACGTACCGTCGTCTCCTTGAGCAGACACCAAAATCGATGCAAAACATCGAGAAGGCTGCGCAACAGACATTTGAGAACATTGCGATGGCGAAAGTATCGAAGTCGGCATTTGATGCGAAGACACTCGGTTACCACCGTGCGGTCGATGGCATCTCGATGAACCGTGACCACTTGACGTTCGATGCGAAACAGACGGTCCTTGAACTGGCTGACGGGTACACGGCACCGGTTCGTGAAAAGTTACCGGTCGTCGGTCAAACAGGGAAAGCGACGCTCGAACTCGCGGCGTATGAAATGTTCTACGGCGGTTATATTTCAGAGCATGATTTGAAGATTGCGAAGAAACTCGCGCACGTCATCAGTGGTGGCGATTTGGCATACGGTACGCTCGTCGATGAACAGTATTTCCTCGACATCGAGCGTGAAGCCTTCTTGAGCCTCATCGGGGAGCCGAAGTCACAACAACGGATGCAACATATGCTCGTGAAAGGCAAACCACTACGGAACTGATAAAGGGGGACAAAACAGATGAGGGAAGCAGTCATCGTAGCCGGCGCACGGACGCCGGTCGGAAAAGCAAAACGCGGTTCGTTCCGTAACGTACGTTCGGACGAGCTCGCGGGATATGCCATCAAGGCAACGCTTGAGCGTTCAGGATATAAAGGCCCGATTGATGACGTCATCATGGGTTGTGCGATGCCAGAAGCGGAGCAAGGGATGAACATCGCTCGCTATGCGGCGGTCCGGGGGGGACTGTCGCACGAAGTTCCAGCGATCACCATCAACCGCTACTGCTCGTCAGGTCTTCAAGCCATCGCGGATGCGGCGGCGAAAATCATGATCGGTCAAGCGACGGCCATCATCGCCGGCGGTATGGAGTCGATGAGCCAAGTGCCGATGGGTGGTCACGTCATCCGTCCAAACCCACACATCATGGAGACGGCACCAGAGTACTACATGAGCATGGGACATACGGCAGAACGTGTCGCAGCTGAATACAACATCTCGCGCGAAGACCAAGATGCATTTGCTATCAACAGTCACCAAAAGGCGGCGGCAGCCATCGCAGGTGGCAAGTTCCAGGAAGAAATCGTTCCTGTGACGGTCATCGAGCACGTACTCGGTGAAGACGGGAAAGTCGCGGAAGTGGAGAAAGTCGTCAAGCATGACGAAGGTGTCCGTGCCGATTCAACAATCGAAGCGCTCGGTAAACTTCGCCCGGCTTTCAAAATCAAAGGATCGGTCACGGCGGGTAACGCTTCACAAGTATCCGACGGAGCAGCAGCAGTTCTCGTCATGGACCGTGAAGAAGCAGAACGCCAAGGATTGCAACCGATGGCCAAGTTCCTCTCGTTCGCGGTCGGCGGTGTCCGTCCGGAAGTGATGGGAATCGGACCAGTCGTCGCCATTCCGAAAGCACTCGAGATGGCTGGCGTGAAGTTAGAAGAAGTCGGATTGTTCGAGTTGAACGAAGCGTTCGCGAGCCAGTCACTCGGTGTCATCCGTGAACTCGGCATCGATCCATCGAAAGTGAACGTGAACGGCGGCGCTATCGCCCTCGGTCACCCACTCGGATGTACGGGAGCAAAACTTTCAGTCTCGATCTTGCACGAAATGAAACGACGCAATGAGAAGTATGGGGTTGTCACGATGTGTATCGGCGGCGGAATGGGCGCGGCTGGTGTCTTCGAATTACTATAAGGGGGAATCGGATATGGAACGTACAGAACATGAATTGATTAAAGGCGGTAGCTTTGTCATTGACGCACTCGACGCAGAGCGTCTCTTCACACCAGAGGATTTCTCAGATGAGCATAAGATGATTGGGGACACGACGGCAGGATTCGTCGATGACCGCGTCATGCCAGTCCTCGAGCGTATCGAGAAACACGAGTTCGACCTCTCTGTCGAATTGTTGAAAGAAGCGGGCGAGCTCGGTCTTCTCGGAGCAGACGTTCCAGAAGAGTACGGCGGTTACCAACTCGATAAAATCTCATCTTCGATCATCACGGAGCGCTTCGCGAAAGCACGTTCGTTCGCGCTCAGCTACGGCGCACACGTCGGGATCGGGACGCTTCCAATCGTCTTCTTCGGATCAGAAGAGCAAAAACACAAGTATTTGCCAAAACTCGCGACAGGTGAATGGATCGCGGCTTACGCCCTCACGGAGCCAGGCTCAGGTTCTGACGCCCTCGGTGCGAAAACGACAGCTGTCTTGAACGAGGCGGGCACGCACTACGTCTTGAACGGTGAGAAACAATGGATCACAAACGCCGGCTTCGCGAACGTGTTCGTCGTATACGCAAAAATCGATGGCGACAAGTTCAGTGCCTTCATCGTCGAGCGTGACTTCAAAGGAGTCTCAACAGGCGCAGAAGAACAGAAGATGGGAATCAAGGGCTCGTCGACACGTACGCTCATCCTTGAAGACGTCGAAGTACCAGTCGACAACCTTCTCGGTGAAATCGGAAAAGGTCACGTCATCGCCTTCAACATCTTGAACGTCGGTCGTTACAAACTCGCAGTCGGAGCAGTCGGTTCTTCAAAACGTGCATTCGACCTCTCGGTTCAATACGCGAACGAGCGTAAACAGTTCAAGACACCGATCAGCCAATTCCCACTCATCCAAGAGAAATTGGCGACGATGGCAGCGAACATCTATGCGATGGAAAGTTCAGTCTATCGTACAGGTGGTTTGTTCCAGGACAGCTTGGACGCACTCGGTGATGAGAACATGCGCGACGGATCAAAAGTCGCACAAGCAATCGCAGAATATGCGATCGAATGCTCACTCAACAAAGTATTCGCTTCTGAAACGTTCGACTACGTTGTCGACGAAGCGGTCCAGATTCACGGTGGATACGGATTCATGGCAGAATATGAAGTCGAGAACCTCTATCGTGACTCGCGAATCAACCGCATCTTCGAAGGAACGAACGAGATCAACCGTTTGATCGTCCCAGGTACGCTCCTCAAGAAAGCGATGAAAGGTGAATTGCCGCTCCTCGCAGAAGCGCAAAAACTTCAAAAAGAGCTCATGAGCTACATGCCACAAGAATTGGACGGCTCACCACTCGCTCGCGAGAAGATGCTCCTTTCGAACATGAAGAAAATCAACTTGATGGTCGCGGGTACAGCTGTCCAAAAGTATCAACAAGACCTTCAAAACGAACAAGAAATCTTGGCGAAGATTGCAGACATGATCAGTGCGATCTATGCGCTTGAAGCAGCCATCGCTCGTACAGACAAAGCGATTGGACGCACAGGCGAAGAGAAGAACACGCTCAAAGTCCGCTATACAGAAATCTTTGCGGAGCAAGTGTTCAAGCAAGTCGAACTCATGGCGAAAGAAGTATTGTACGCAGCGGCGTCTGGTGACGAGCAACGTATGCTTCTCTCGGCAATGAAGAAGTTCAGCCGCTATCAGCCAATCAATGTAATCGGCACGAAGCGCGAAGTCGCAGCGAGCCTCATCAAAGCGAACAAGTTTATCGTCTAATCAAATGGACAGAAAGGGTGGACCGGACGCGGTCAACCCTTTCTTTTTTTGAGCTCTGCCACGTACAATAGAGACGAGGGGGAGAGACGATGACAAAACGAGATGTATTACTCGACCGGATGGAACGCATTGGACGGTCCGTTGCCGAAAAGGACGGGACGCTCATGCTGCTCGCATTGGGTTCGATTGGACAAGAGACGGAGCGGTTGGATGAGTATTCGGACCTCGATTTCTTTTTGATTGTCGAGGATGGGCAGAAGGCGCGCTTTATCGACCGACTCGACTGGCTCGAGGTCGAACCGCTTCACTATCAGTTCCAAAACACGAAGGACGGGCATAAGATCATGTACCATGATGGCATTTATGGTGAGTTCGCCGTCTTCGAACTGCATGAACTGGCGACCATCGCCTATACGCCAGGACGTGTCGTCTGGCGACGGGACGAGGCGCTCGAAGTATTTGCGACACCACGCCTCGAAATCACACGTGAATCAGCGGATTATTATTATGAAGAGGCGTTGACGAACCTATATGTCGGCTTACTTCGGGAACGTCGGGGCGAGATGCTCGCCGGATTCGAACTCGTCCAAGTCGCGGCCGTTCAAAACGTCTTGAAGGCGCTCGGCGGACAAGGAGATCCGTTCAATCCGACACGCCGGGTCGAGTCGAGACAGCCGGAGATGATTCCCTTCTTGTCAGATGGGGTAAAAGGATACGGCAGGTCAATCGAGGCGGCAGCAGCGATCTTACGGTTGATCGAAGCGAGGCACGAAGTGAACCCGACGATGAAGCGAGAGATTGAACGGTTGCTTGAGAGGTGAATTGATTTCTCGGAATATGCTACATTGAGAATAGAGGTGATGAACAGATGGTGACACTATACGGCTATCCACCATGCAGTACATGTAAAAAGGCAGAAAAATGGTTGAAGGAACAAGGCATCGAGTATACATACGTTCATATCGTCGAATCGACGCCGACGAAAGCGGAACTCGCCGAACTGTGGAAACAATCAGGTCTACCACTCAAGAAGTTCTTCAATACGAGCGGGCAAGTCTATCGGAACGAAGGCATCAAAGACAAACTGCCAAATCTATCAGAAGACGAACAACTCGAGCTATTAGCAAGCAATGGTATGCTTTTGAAGCGACCAATCGTCACAAATGGTGAAAAAACGACCGTCGGATTTTCAGAAAAGTCCTTTACGGACGTTTGGGGCTAAGTGCTATAATACAGATGTGAGTCTAATTTATTTGAGGGGGAAGTTAGGATGAGCAAAGTACCAGCAAATTTACGTTATTCAAAAGAACATGAGTGGGTAGAAGTAAACGGAACGAAAGCCCGCATCGGCATCACGGATTTCGCACAAAGCGAACTAGGGGATATCGTGTTTGTCGAACTCCCAGAAGTCGATGGTACGATTTTGCTCGACGAGCCATTCGGTTCAGTCGAATCAGTGAAAACGGTCTCTGAGTTGTATGCACCAGTATCAGGTCGCATCACAGCAGTGAACGAGGACCTCGCGGATTCTCCAGAACTCGTCAACGAGTCACCGTTTGAAAACGCATGGATGATCGAAGTCGAGTTGACGGAAGAGTCAGACCTCGACAAGCTCATGTCTGCAGAAGAATACGAAGCGATGATTCAAGGATAATCAAAACTGGCCTCTCCAATGGAGAAGCCGGCTTTTTTTTACTCGAAATCGAGTCGGTAATGATCAGATTTGACGAGAGTCGCCCGTTCAAACACGCGATAGAAGAAGATTCCGAGTGCGACGGGAATCAGACCGAACAAGACGATGACGAGCAGGACGTTGAAGAGAGCGAATCCACCCGGCATGAGATGAAGGGCGTTCACTGGACCGATGAGTCCTGACACCCCGAACCCGGCGCTGATTGGCGTTCCCTCAATTTTTAGGATTCCAGCGAGCGCACCGAGAATCGCCGCATTTGCCAAAATGGGAAGCATCATGATGGGGCGTCGGACAAAGTTCGCCATCTGAATCTTCGGAGAACCGAGGAAATGGGCAATCGATGTGCCGGTCGCGTTCGCCTGCCATCCGGCGATCGCGAGACCGAATCCGGCTGCAACGACTCCGAGGTTCGCCGCACCCGCCGCGACACCGGACAGGCTGATGGCCGTCGCAATCCCGACGGTCGAGATCGGCGAAACGATGATGAGCGAGAACGCCATGGCGATCAGGATCCCCATGAGGACCGGTTGCAGGTCAGTCATGGTCATGATGAGTAGACCGATATACGTCGTGATTTGGGAGATGTACGTCAACAAGAAGGTACCGATGCCTCCTGCGACGACAATGATGGTCATCGGCATAACAATGACCGTATACGTCTTCAAGTGGGGAGCGAGCTTCATGACAAGAAGTGTAGCGATTGCAGCGGTCACACCGGCTGTGATCACATCCCCGATGCCCGCCATCACGAACGCACCTTCGTCGATTCGAACGGCACCGCTACCGACATACGTTGCAATCGCGATCGTCCCGGCTTCGAGAATCGATCGTCCGAACTGCATGGCGACCGCTAGCCCGATAATGGCTGGCAGAAGCCGCATCGCAATCGTCGTCGCATCCAATATGAATTGAAGAGACGGAAAATACGGAAGTATGGCTTTCGTTAATTCACCGAGTAGTGCGCTCGGGATAAGGGCGATCAGAATCGCCATGCTGAGACCGTTTAAGACGTTCATCGTGAACTGTTTCATCGTACCTGTTGTTGGTTCCGTCATCATTCATTCACCTGTCCTTCTTCTTTGCTGTTATGTACAAAAGCGATAAAGTTAGAACCCATATTATTCCTCTCACCAGAAAGAGTCAAGAGAATCATTGAAAAATTCTGAATTTTTACGAGAGCACGATTTTTGAACGGGAATCCATCGCCCCTTATAATGACAAGAGAGGTGAGAAGAATGATTACAGACGGATTCTTATATATATACGCCCCGATGTGTGGTACATGCGCTGTGGCGGAAAAAATGTTGACGGTCGTCGAAGCGGTCGACCCTGAAATTAAAATCGAAAAGCGAGATGCGAACTATATCCCAAAAGAGCTAGAAGCCTACCAAGTGATGAGCGTACCCGCCCTGTTGAAGCTTGAAAATGGCGAGGTTCAAGATCGATTGTACGCGTTTCAAAATGTGCAACATGTCCTCTCTTTCGTGAAGTGAGAGAGGAACATTAGAATAATCTGAAAATTTTAAATAATCAGTTGACACAGAAAGTTCACGAATGGTATATTCATTACAACATCTTACTTGAACACAAAATAGGACGCGATATTCCCGATATCAAGACGTTTTGGCGAAGCCGCTGCTACCTTTATACGAATACACGTCAGTCTTCCCTTCGATTGTCCCCCAAAAAAATCAAGCGAAGACAGACGTTCCGTATAATCGCACGGTCCAAGCTAAGATCGAGTGATGATTGGTGAATCTCCCCCATATAAGGATGTAAATCTTGAACGGGCAAAAGATTTTCATCTATGGGCTGTCCTTCCGTGACTCAAGGTGCTACGTTCTGTGTCGTCCTCGGACGGCACCTTTTTTTAATTTTTTTGAATAAAGGATTTGACAGCAGAAAAAGCTGTCGCTATGATAAAGCTAATCGAATACACAACACTCTTATCAAGAGAGGCTGAGGGACTGGCCCTATGACGCCCAGCAACCGCGGAGCAATCCGAAATGGTGCTAATTCCAGCAAGGTGAGAAACCTTGACAGATGAGAGCAATCGTTGTCCGTACGATAAAGTGCGCACGTTTGCTCAAACGTGCGCGCTTTTTTTGTTGTCAGGAGGGAAAGGTATTGATTCAATTACGAAACGTCGCCAAATGGTTCGATACGAAGAATGGTCGTGTCCAGGCGGTCGATGATGTATCACTAACGATTGATCGCGGTGAAATTTTTGGAATAATCGGATATTCGGGGGCGGGGAAGTCGACGCTCATCCGATTACTCAACCGTCTCGAGTCTCCGTCAAGCGGTGAAATCGAGGTCGCCGGGAGTGAGCTCACGAAGCTCAGCCCGAAAGAACTACGGGGAGTTCGCAAGAACGTCTCGATGGTCTTCCAGCACTTTAATCTTCTGTGGTCGCGCACGGTCGCAGAAAACATCAGTTTCCCACTCGAACTGATCGGGGTTCCGGCAAGTGAGCGGAAACGACGCGTCCAGGAACTCGTCGAGCTCGTAGGTTTGGCTGGTCGTGAGGATAGCTATCCATCGCAACTGTCGGGCGGTCAAAAACAGCGAGTCGGGATCGCCCGCGCGCTCGCTACCAATCCTGAGGTTCTCCTCTGTGACGAAGCGACAAGCGCGCTCGACCCGAAGACGACGGATTCGATTCTCGAACTGCTCGTCAGCATCAATAAGAAACTCGGATTGACGATTGTCCTTATCACGCATGAGATGCACGTCATCCAAAAGATTTGTCACCGTGTCGCCGTGATGGAGGCCGGAAAAGTCGTCGAGACGGGTCAAGTTTCGGACGTGTTCCAACATCCGGAGCAACCGATTACGAAAGAATTCGTCAAGCAAATCGGGGCGGTCGACGATCTGTCGCTCACGTTCGAACATCTTAAAGAACGGTATCCGAGCGGTCAAATCGTCAAATTGAAATTCTTGAACGAGACGGCAGAACAACCGATTTTGTCTGACGTCCTCAAGACGCATGATATCGGATTCAACATCATCGGCGGGAACGTGACCCAGTCACAAGTCGGTGCGCTCGGTACGCTATTCATCCAACTGATTGGGGAAGCAAGTGAAATCGAACGTGCCATCACGTCGATTCGTTCGCAATCCGTAGAAGTGGAGGTGGAAAGCGATGTTTCCTAACGTAGATTGGCAAATTATGATGGAACAGACTTGGGAGACGCTGTATATGACGCTCGTCGCAGGTGTGGCGACGTTTGTGATCGGACTCGCTTTAGGTTTGATTCTCTACATTACAAACGAATCACTTTTATTGAAGAATCGTCCGATTTACGTTTTCGTCAGCGCGATCGTCAACGTGTTCCGTTCGATTCCGTTCATCATCTTAATTATCTTACTCATCCCGTTCACGTTGTTCCTACTCGGTACGATGCTCGGTTCGACGGCGGCGCTTCCTGCGCTCATCATCGGAGCGGCACCGTTTTACGCTCGGATGGTCGAACTTGCGCTTCGTGAAGTCGACCGTGGCGTCATCGAGGCGGCCGAATCGATGGGAGCGACGAAATGGCAAATTATCTATAAAGTCTTGATTCCGGAAGCTCTTCCGGCAATCGTGTCGGGACTCACGGTGACCATCGTTGCCATCGTCGGTTATACGGCAATGGCGGGAGTCGTTGGGGGTGGCGGACTCGGGAACTTGGCCTTCTTGGAAGGGTTCCAACGCTCACAAAACGATGTCACGTTCGTGGCGACGGTGCTCATCTTGATCATCGTATTCGTCATCCAGTTCATCGGTGACCGACTCGTCACAAAAATTGATAAACGTTCAGCTTAATCACACATATACCATTTGGAGGGATTCATTATGAAAACTTGGAAAACAGTACTCGGATTGACAGCTTTATCAGCATTCACGGTTCTCGCAGCTTGCGGCGGGGAAGAGGCAGAAACAGGTTCTGGCGATGACAAAACATTGATCGTCGGTGCGTCAAACGTACCGCACGCTGAGATTTTAGAGCACGTACAAGAAGAATATGAAGCAAAGGGCTACAAACTCGAAATCAAGAAGTTCCAAGACTACGTGCTTCCAAACAAGACGCTCGCGAGCGGGGAACTCGATGCGAACTACTTCCAACACGAACCATACCTCAAGTCACAAATGGCTGAAAACAAAGACTACAAATTCGCATCAGCAGGTGGCGTCCACATCGAGCCAATCGGTGTCTACTCACAAAAATACAAATCGCTCGACGAGCTTCCTGAAGGTGCGGAAATCATCATGAGCTCATCGGTCGCTGACCACGGACGAATCCTTACGATGCTCCAGTCAGAAGGTCTCATCACGCTTGCTGAAGGCAAAACGGTCGATGCGACGGTCGCTGACATCGTCGACAACCCGAAAGACTTGAAATTCAAGACGGACGTGGAAGCAGCACTTCTTCCGACGGCTTACAACAACGGAGAAGGCGATGCGGTCCTCATCAACACGAACTATGCGATCGACGCAGGTCTCAACCCACTTGAAGATGCAATCGCACTCGAAGGGGAAGATTCACCATACGTCAACTTGATCGTCACGCGTGAAGGGGACGAAGAAGATGAGCGCGTCAAAGCACTCCTCGAAGTATTGACGTCTGAAGAGACACAACAGTGGATCTTGGACGAATACAAAGGTGCGGTCGTACCGGTCAAACAATAAGTCATCTCGACTCAGGAGTCTTCCTCCTGGGTCTTTTTTTGTCTAGTGTTCTTTCATAAAGAGAAGTACACTACATATATGAAAGAAAAGGGGGGATTTGGATGAAGCTCAGACAGATTCATCCACTGACGTGGGGCGTCCTGTTCGGGACGTTTTTTGCACGACTGGCGACGTTTTTTGTCATGCCATTTTTTGCGATCTATCTAGCTACGCTCGGCTTTTCAGCGAGTGTGATCGGAACGATCTTTGCCGTGACGGCACTTTCAGGTCTGTTCATGAGCTTCTTTGGGGGGACACTCTCTGATCGGTATGGACGAAAACAACTCATGTTGATTGGGATCGTGCTGAATGCCGTCACGTTCGCTGGTCTCGCACTTGCGACGGAACTGTTTTGGTTTTACATGTTGTCGATGTTGATGGGGACGTCACGATCATTCCTAGAACCGGCTTCGCGTGCGCTCATCAGTGACACGACACAGGCGGACCAACGGGTCATCGTCTATAACGTCCGTTACTTCATGATCAATATCGCCGCGGCCATCGGGCCACTCTTAGCTGTCGTTTTATCACTCACCGGTGTGAAGACCGCGTTCTTCGTTGTGACGGCTGTCTACATATTATACGGAATCATTATCTCGACCCTGTTTTACAAATATCCGTTTGAAGAAGGGGACGGAATCAAGGCACGCCCGCGCTTGACGGAGACGTTTCGTGTCCTGAGAGATGACCGAACGTTTCGGGCGGTCATCATCGGGATGATCTTCGCGATTATCGGTTATAGCCAGTTCAATTCGACGCTCCCGCAATTCATCGCGCTACGCGATGGATTAGAAGAAGGCTCGAGATTATTCGCCTACTTATTAACGACGAACGCCATCACGGTTCTCATCGTCCAATATCCGATTATGCGTTTCGGGATTCGTGTCTCTCCGATCAAGTCACTCTTTTTCGGGATTTCGACCTTGTCATTCGGGCTTTTGCTCATCGGTTTTGCGACGGTCGAATGGGTCCTCTTTGTCGCAATGGCCATCTTTACCGTCGGTGAGGTGTTGATGTTCACCATGACGGACGTCTTGACAGATGAACTCGCGCCGGAACATTTACGGGGCACTTATTTCGGGGCGATGGGATTGACGTCACTCGGACAGACAATCGGACCGATTATCGGGGGTGTGTTACTCGATACATTCGGTCAGTCATCGCTTCCTGTATTCGGAAGTTTGGCGCTCTTGACGGGATGTGGTGCCTTCTTCTTCGCGGCTGCCGTACGAGAGCGGAAAGCAGTCCTCGCACTCGTCGAAGAAAATGCCGGATAATGTCTTGATTTCCTACTATTAGCATTCTCAACTTTTATCATTCTATTGAGAATGAATTCTAAGGTGAGTCGCTTGAAATAAAAAAATGACTAGTCTAAGATTAGAATATATCTAATCTACGCCATTCACTATGGCGAGAAAATACGGAAGGGGTATCCGAATGTCTAACGTACCACAAATGAAAATTGATGACCTCCGCGTCTCAATCGAAGGAAAAGAGATTGTCAAAGGTCTTAACCTAGAAATTAAAGGTGGCGAAATTCATGCCATCATGGGTCCTAACGGGACTGGTAAATCAACACTCGCATCAGCACTCATGGGTCATCCACTTTATGAGGTCACTGGGGGAAGCGTCGAATTAAACGGCGAAGATGTCCTCGAGATGGAAGTCGACGAGCGCGCACAAGCAGGGATGTTCCTTGCGATGCAGTACCCGGCTGAAATCAGTGGTGTCACAAACGCGGACTTCTTGCGTTCGGCAATCAACTCACGTCGTGAAGAAGGTCAAGAAATCTCGCTCATGAAGTTCATCCGTGAACTCGATGCGAAGATGGAACTTCTCGAAATCCCTTCAGAAATGGCACACCGTTATTTAAACGAAGGATTCTCAGGCGGTGAGAAGAAGCGTAACGAAATTCTTCAAATGATGATGATTCAACCGAACATCGCCATCTTGGATGAAATCGACTCAGGTCTTGATATCGATGCCCTTAAAGTCGTTGCCAAAGGCGTAAATGAAATGCGTTCAGAAGAGTTCGGCTGCTTGATCATCACGCACTACCAACGTCTCCTCAACTATATTGAGCCAGACTTCGTACACATCATGATGGACGGGAAAATCGTCATGTCTGGTGGTAAAGAGCTCGCACAGCGACTCGAGGCAGAAGGTTACGACTGGGTGAAGCAAGAACTCGGAATGACAGTAGACACAGAAGCGTAAGGAGGCTGTACGATGACCGTACAATTTGAATTGGATGCACAAGCGTTGTCGGCACGTGCAGAAGCGCTCGGCGGACCAGCATGGATGGTCAACCGTCGTAAAGAGGCAGCAGAACTTGCGCCGACACTTGCTTTGCCAAAAGTTGAAAAAATTAAGATTGATAAGTGGGACTTCACAGCGGGAGATGTCGAGCTCGAACAAAAAGACGGCTTGACAGCGGACATCGAATCACTCCTCGGAGACCACCGGACAAACGTGCTCGTTGAACGCAACGGTCATGTCGTCTATAACGAATTGTCGATGCCTGAAGGCGTTTTGTTCATGGGAATCAAAGAAGCGATGGAGCAACATCCTGAGCTCGTTGAGAAATACTTCATGACGGAAGGCGTACGTGTCGATGAAGAACGTCTTTCGGCGTTGAATGCTGCCCTCACAAACGGTGGTGCATTCATCTACGTACCGAAAAACACGCAATTGAAAGATCCGCTTCAAGCGATCTTCACGATGGAACAGGCGAACGGTGCCCTCTATCACCACACGATCCTCGTCGCTGACGAAGGTAGTGAAGTGACATACATCGAAAACTTCCTTTCTGGCACGAATGAACCGCACACGGTCAACGTCGTGACGGAAGTATTCGCTGGAGAGAACGCGAAAGTCGTCTTCGGTGGTGTCGATCAGCTCGCTGAATCAGCACTTACGTTCATGAATCGTCGCGGTGTCGTCTATGCGAACGGTCGCCTCGATTGGGCGCTCGGTCACATGAACGACGGGAACTCGGTCGTCGAGACGAAGACTCACCTCGTCGGCGACAACACGTATTCAGATACAAAAGCTGTGACAATCGGTCGCGGTGCACAGAAACAAAACTTCAACATTCGTACCGATCACTTCGGGAAAGCATCTGAAGGGTTCATCTTGATTCACGGTGTCCAAAAAGACGCAGCCACTGCAATCTTCAGCGGGACATCGATGATTCACCACGGTGCGTCAAAATCGAACGGTGTACAAACAGAGCGCGTCTTGATGCTCTCTGAAAAAGCACGTGGTGATGCCAACCCGATTCTTCTTATCGATGAAGATGACGTTATGGCAGGTCACGCAGCGTCTGTCGGTCGTGTCGATGATGTTCAATTGTACTACTTGATGAGCCGTGGTTTGTCTCGCCAAGAGGCAGAGCGTTTAATCATCCACGGATTCTTGACGCCTGTCGTCGAAGAACTCGCAATCGATTCGGTCAAAGACCGTCTCCGCGAAGTCATCGAAGGGAAAGTACGTTAAGATGTTGAACGCCTCGATTCGTGAACAGTTTCCGATTTTAGATCAGGAAATCAATGGACACCCGCTCGTTTATCTTGATAGCGCGGCGAGCTCACAAAAGCCGCTCGCTGTCATCGAGGCGATCGAGGACTATTATCGTCGCAACCATTCGAACGTGCATCGTGGCGTCCATACGCTCGGGACGCAAGCGACGGATGCGTATGAAGGGGCACGCGAACGCGTCCGCTCATTCATCCATGCGGCGGTTCCTGAAGAAATCATTTTCACTCGTGGAACGACGACGGCCATCAACTTGGTCGCATCGAGCTACGGAGATGCGAATGTCGGTGAAGGCGACGAGATCGTCCTCACTCCGATGGAACATCATGCGAACTTAATCCCATGGCAACAACTCGCCAAGCGAAAAGGCGCGACACTTCGTTACGTCGAGCTCACGCCGGACGGACGTGTCACACTCGATGCCGTTCAAGCGGTGTTATCGGATCGGACGAAAATCGTTGCGATGAGCCACGTCTCGAACGTACTCGGGACGATTAACCCGATTGCCGAAGTCGTTCGACTCGCGCATGAAAAAGGTGCTGTCATGGTCGTCGATGCCGCGCAAAGTGCACCGCACCGAAAATTGGACGTCCAAGCACTCGACTGTGACTTCCTTGCCTTTTCTGGACATAAGATGCTCGGACCGACTGGGATCGGTGTATTATATGGGAAGAAGCAACTCCTGAAAAACATGGAGCCGGTCGAGTTCGGTGGCGAGATGATTGACTATGTCGATTTATATGAATCGACGTGGAAAGACATCCCGTACCGTTTCGAAGCGGGAACACCGATTATCGCCGGAGCGGTCGGACTTGCGGCAGCTATCGATTTCTTAGAAGAAATCGGTCTTGAAAACGTTGAAGCACACGAACGTGAACTCGCGTCTTACGCAATCGAGCAGATGAAAACGATTGAAGGGATCGAGATTTACGGTCCTGAAGATCGCGTCGGTCTCGTCACGTTCAACTTGAAGGACGTTCATGCTCACGACCTCGCGACTGTGCTCGATATGCAAGGTATCGCGGTTCGTGCCGGTCATCACTGTGCACAACCACTCATGCGTCTTTTGAAGCAATCATCGACGGCACGGGCGAGCTTCTATTTGTATAACACAAAAGAAGAAGTCGACCGCTTCATCGAGGGATTACGTCAAACGAAGGAGTATTTCAATTATGAGTTTTAATAATCTCGACATGTTGTACCGCCAGGTCATCATGGATCACTATAAAAACCCAAGAAACCGTGGCGTCATCGAAGATGGCGTGACGGTGGACTTGAACAACCCGACGTGTGGGGATTCGCTTCGTCTTCAACTACAGGTCGAAGACGACATCGTCAAAGATGCGAAGTTTGAAGGGGAAGGCTGCTCAATCAGTCTCGCCTCGGCATCGATGATGACCCAAATCGTTAAAGGAAAAACAGTAGAAGAGGCGCTTCAACTCGCCAACATCTTCTCTGAAATGGTTCAAGGAAAAGAGTACGACACGGATACGTTTGACCTCGGTGATATCGAGGCGCTCTCAGGCGTATCGAAATTCCCGGCTCGAATCAAGTGTGCCACGCTAGCGTGGAAGGCGCTTGAAAAAGGAGTAGACGAGGACGCGTAAGGAGAAGGAGGAGACCGATATGGCAAAGAACATGCCGGAAATTGGCGATTATAAATACGGCTTCCATGATCGGGACGTTTCGATTTTCCGTTCAGGCCGTGGCTTGACGACAGAAATCGTAGAGACGATCTCGCGCATGAAAGAAGAGCCACAATGGATGCTCGACTTCCGTTTGAAGTCGTTGGATCACTTCAACAAGATGGCGATGCCGACATGGGGCGGAGACCTCTCGGCACTTGATTTCGACGAAATCACGTACTATGTCAAACCATCTGAAAAGACAGAACGCTCATGGGACGAGGTACCAGAAGAAATCAAACGTACGTTTGACAAGCTCGGTATCCCAGAAGCAGAGCAAAAATACTTGGCAGGTGTCTCGGCTCAGTATGAGTCTGAGGTTGTCTACCACAGCATGCAAGAAGACTTCGAAGCGAAAGGTGTCATCTTCAAAGATACAGACACAGCCCTCAAAGAAGACGAAGAGATCTTCAAAGAGTACTTCGGGAAGTTGATTCCGCCGACGGACAACAAGTTTGCGGCCCTCAACTCAGCAGTTTGGTCGGGTGGCTCGTTCATCTACGTACCAAAAGGCGTGAAACTCGAGCAACCGCTCCAAGCTTATTTCCGCATTAACTCGGAAAACATGGGTCAGTTCGAGCGTACGCTCATCATCGTCGACGAAGGCGCATCGGTTCATTACGTCGAAGGCTGTACGGCACCGGTTTACACAACGAACTCGCTTCACTCAGCGGTCGTTGAGATCTTCGTCAACAAAGATGCATACTGCCGTTACACGACAATCCAAAACTGGGCAAACAACGTCTACAACTTGGTAACGAAACGTGCAGTCTGTGAAGCGGGTGGATCAATGGAGTGGATCGATGGAAACATCGGCTCGAAACTCACAATGAAATACCCGGCTGTCATCTTGAAAGGGGAAGGCGCACGTGGGATGACACTCTCAATCGCCCTCGCTGGTAAAGGACAGCACCAAGACGCTGGCGCGAAAATGATTCACCTCGCACCGAACACGTCTTCGTCAATCGTCTCGAAATCGATTTCGAAACAAGGCGGAAAAGTATCGTACCGTGGAATCGTCCACTTCGGCCGTAAGGCGAAGGGCGCACGCTCGAACATCGAGTGTGATACGCTCATCATGGACAACGAGTCGACGTCAGATACGATCCCGTACAACGAAATCTTGAACGACCAAGTGTCGCTCGAGCACGAAGCGAAAGTCTCAAAAGTGTCAGAAGAGCAACTCTTCTACCTCATGAGCCGTGGAATCTCGGAAGAAGAAGCGACAGAAATGATCGTAATGGGCTTCATCGAGCCATTCACAAAAGAATTACCAATGGAATATGCGGTCGAAATGAACCGTCTCATCAAGTTCGAGATGGAAGGTTCGATTGGATAATCGCTTAATCCCAGTGTTTTAAGGGCTGTTTTGAGGTCTAGTTTTGTTCTAGCCCTCAATCAGCCCTCATTTTTGTTTGGAAAGAGATTCTACCGTAAATTGAAATATCCGAAAGAGGTGGTGGAATGGATTATACAGCTTTGTACCCTTTTACAGTTCAATGTAGTAGATGTGATAGAGCATGGTCGTTCTCGGAAGATGAATTGCAAAGTGTTGATTTGACATGCCAGGATCCTGATTGCGGTTATACGTTCAACGTCTATGAAGGATTAAAGACGGGGTTGAAAACAGTAGACGGGATTTTTGGGAACACATTTCTAGCCAATGGAATGCATAACTTGATGATCGATGTTAAAATTGGATTCACTACATATTTCAAACTGCCGCAGTCGACAATGAAAGTATATGATGTGATGTTGATTCCGGTTAGAGATTCTTTTAAAGCCGGTGTAGTTGATATCACAACCGATGGTTTCTTGATCTACACCTCATTAGAAGAAAGTGGAGACACTACTCTTTTTGGAAAGACGACGCCGCTCTATGTGATAGTAAAGTCAAAAATTATTGATTATGATTATGATTTACCATGGTTACATTTACTTCAGTATTCATTAGACCAATTCATTCAAAAGAATTACCTCACTTGTATCCTCTTATCAGAAATTACGTTTGAAAATTTTTTAGACACTATGCTTAGGCATAGATATATAAATATAGGTCTGGACGAAGATACCGTGGGCAGAATATTGGTATCAACTAATCTACCGAATAAGGTAAATCCCTTATTTTATAACATGTACGGTATCAAACTTTCTGATTCACCTTACTGGAAGAAGTGGGAGAAGAAAGTACTGAAGTGGCGTAACGATATTGCGCATGGTGCTAAGACATCCGCTACAGAAGATGAAGCAAGGTTTGCCTATGAGACTATAATTGATAGTATGTTTTATCTCATTGAGGGTATCGATAATTATTTGCGTGCCAATGGTGAGCCTCGAGGACTGTTTTATAAAATTTAAAAGGTGAATAGAAAAAGCTTCATTCAAACAATTTATTAATTGCTTGAATAAAGCTTTTTTGACATCTTGATTGAGGCTTCCGAGAGGCTATCTATTCTCTTTTCGTAAAGTTCCATTGCATCATGTTCAATTTTCTTCGAAACATGAAGATAGATGTTCATCGTAATTTTTGTATCGGCGTGACCAAGACGATCAGCCACATACTTCACGTCCGCACCTGCTTCTAATAAATGAACAGCGTGCGAGTGACGGAGTACATGTGGACTGATATGCTGCACGCCGCTCTTTTTACAGGCGTCCCTCAGATAGTCCCTCACGATGCTCGTTCGGAGCCATTTACCGTTCGGGCTGTGAAACACGAGGGGGAGTTCAGGCTTCTTGTAATTCGGATAGGCGAGATAGACCTCTTTCTGGCTGGTCCGGTGTCGTTGCATGAGTTCCTTGGTCTGGGAATCGATCCGCAACGTTCGGTTCGCCTTCTTCGTCTTCGGTTTCGTCACCTTGAGTTCCAACTTCGAACCGAATGAAAGGGTCTTATTCACGCGGACGGTGCCGGCGTCCAAATCGATATCCTCCCACTCGAGCGCCAACGCCTCGCCGACACGAAGACCGGTCCGGGCAATCAGCGTGAAGAGGGCGAGATATTGGATGGAGCGCTTGTACTTCCCGTGCGGTGTCGCCTCGAGGTAGGCGAGCAATCGATTGAGTTCGTCCATCTCGAGGAACTCCAATACATCGTCGTCCTCGTCCGGTGTGTCGTCCCGTTTCGATATCCGGATACGGTGGGCGGGGTTCTTCTCGATCAGATTCATGTCCAGCAGCGCATGGTCGAGGATGCTTGAGAACGTCGAATGGAACGAACGGACGGTACCAAGACTATATACTTCGACCTTCTCATTGATCCATTTCTGGTACATGACCCGATTGATGTCGATCAATCGATATTCCCCGAACTGAGGGATGAGGTGGTTTTTGACGGTCCGGCTGATTCGATCGTAGGTCGACTCCTTGACGTGCGGTCGTTTGAACGTTTCGAGCCATTCGAGGGCGAAGGTGTCGAAGCGTACGTTCTGGTCCATCACGAACGTATTATTCAACAGCTTAGATTCTTCTTTGGCCGCAGCCATCTGAGCCTCACGCTTCGTCGTGAAGTTGCTTCGGGATCGCTCGCGTCGCTTTCCGCCCTCGTCATAAAAATAGATGCGGTATTGCCATTTTCCGTTTCGCTTACGAAAGATTGCCATATCATTCACTCCTCTCGATGTAATAATATTCGAAAAACCAGTGTATTATAAGTGCTAAAAACTTAAAAAAAAGAAAATCTTTAGATTTAGTTCAACAAAATTGTTGAATTAATAAATAGAATTGTGTATATTAGAGTTAAGAAGTATCTCACGACTCCTACAAATTAAGAGTGTATTTTGTTTTAAATTCGAGGAATCAAAAGGAGGTAACGTTGTGCTTACTCCATTCGGAAAGTTTTGTCGCAAGCTACGTATTGATCGCAATGAAATCTTGAAAGACATGGCTTCCAAATTAAACGTCACCGTATCATATCTATCGGCGGTTGAAAACGGAAAGAGAAGTGTCCCAGCAGAATGGGAAACAGTTATTTTTCAGACATATAACTTGGATGATCTTCAGCGATGGGAACTTAAAGAATCGATCATTGAAACTGAGAAGGTGATTGCATTTTCTTTAAATGAAACGGGCGAAAATAACCAAGTTTTACTCAAGGCATTGGCGCGAAAGTCTGAAGATATTTCTGAAGAGCAATTAAAAAAAGTTTTTGATATTCTTAAATAATCTAATTCGGCCGGAGGTTACGATGACGCAATCACAATATAAAACGAAGCCATTATCGAGAAGAGACATCAGGACGTTAGCGTTTGTATTAAGACGAGTCTTCGGGCAGGGTAACAATATGCATCTTGATATTTTGGATGCGCTTGAAAGCGGAATGGTCAGAATTTTTGGCGACGATTTTGAGTATGAAGTGGTGGAAGAACATGAGATGAGTGACTATGCTATGTATCTACCCGATTACAAGAAAATCGTGATTCGAGAAGATGTTTATGAGAAAGCCTTGGCAGGAAATCCGAGGCACCGTTTTACACTAGCTCATGAAATTGGACATGCGATTCTTCATAATGATGTCAAAAAGCTTGCGCGTGTAGACGGTAAACTTCCTATTATCAAAGCTTATGAAGATCCTGAATGGCAGGCTAATGAATTCGCCGGTGAATTGTTGGCCCCGGAACATCTGATTGCAGGACTGACTATTGAGCAAATTGTCGAACAATGTGGCGTTTCAAGAGAAGTCGCGGTACGACGTTTCAATAATATTAGAAGGTGAGGGAACGAAATGGGTAAAAAAAATAGCCCTTGTAGAGGGCCGACGAACTAAGATACATTAATTTTGTTTGCTGCATCATGTTCTTGTACATAACTTTGACGGGTTCGTGTACTTGTATATGATAACAAAGTTATCGGTCCTTCTACAAGTAAAAACTTGTGTAGAAGGGATATGATATTCATGTCAAAGGTAGTTTACAGTGAAAAGTTCGGTTGTTACGGGGTCTTTCGTGCTTGGAGAATCGATCCACGTACTCAACAAAAGATTTACGCTAAGACATATGGTAAGAAAGCTTGGTTCATCCCAGTGAGCGAGCTTGAATCCGATTCGAATGAATAATAAAACCTTTAGTTCGAGAGCAGCACTCGAACTAAAGGTTTTATTATTGTTTCTAAATAAAATTAAGAACGATAAAATTAAAAAATTTGAATTGAATCTTAGTTACTTAAGAGTTTTGCTTTTTGAGTGTCAAATTCTTCTTGGGACAAAACTCCTGCATCGAGTAATTGTTTTAACTTTAGCAATTCATCAGCGATGGAAATCGTTGTAGCTGCAGTCTGATTAGTGCTTGGTTGATTCATGAGCTCTTCAACGTAATCCCGAAGTTCAAGTGCTTGATCATATTCAGGTTTATTGAATATCACCGTATTCTCATCTTTCACAGCATCCATCACCCCAGTGGAGTCTTTACTACCTGAGAAGATGAACTGGATGTATCCAGTTGTTAAACCTGGCTTTTTGACTTGGACACCTGAGAGTGAATTTATACGAATATTTTTATCTCCACCTCCATTATTAATACGGTTCATCAAACCACGACGAGAAATCTTGATGAACCCATTTTCGATTGTTACAGTAGTTTTTCCATTCGTTTTAAAATCAAATACTTTACTCATTTTTCATCCTCCTGCAATCTTTTTCCTTTATTGTAGCACCCGTCCTAAAATTACCCATGAATGTTACTAGACATTTCTATTGAGAATCGTTCGACAAAAATATGTTGTTTTAGGAACTTTGTCGAACATCTCAGATTGTCTCATTTAGGAAAATGGTTGAAAATATTTTGTGTTGGGCTCATACTGAGTACATAAACAAGAACAAGTGTTCTTAATTTTGTTTTAAAGAGCGAACATTGAATTATAAAAGTATTTTTTGTTGACGATGTCAACACTTATGTATTATGATATTTAGTTATTTATGTTGACTCGGTCTTTTTGTGGTGTTATCTTAACGATGAGAAATAAATACATGAACGGTCGTTCGTAGATGGAGGGGTTTCTTTGGCTGACAATAATAACATGAGTTGTTATTTGAGTACGAAAACTGGACTCGTTAAACTGGTGGGCAAGAAAGATAGCGAACTTGGAAAAATCATCTTCTATCGGCTTGATGAGATCACCCAAAAAGACGCATTGGAAAATAAAGATAAAACATTAAAGCGATGAGGCCTAGTAATGGCATCATCGCTTTTTCTTTTCTGATTCAATTTGGTAATTAACGAAATCAATGATGGAATCAATTTTTTCCTTGCTAAGGTTCTTGAGTTCTTCATTCGAAAAATGAAGGCCGATAATATCCTCTTCTTCCGATTTCTTATTGATGTATTCCTCAAGTGTCATGTCTGGATCATCGATTCTTCCTAATAGATAATCAAACGAAACATTTAATCGCTCAGAAATTTTTATTAGTTTTTCTTCATTCGGAAAACTAACGCCGTTTTCATAATTTGAAATAGTACCTTTCGATACATCGATTACCTTGGCTAATTCATCTTGAGAAATCTTTCGAGCTTTTCTTGCGCTTCTAAGTCTTTCCCCAAACATATACGTCCCTCCAGAAACAATCATCATATCTTCCTCCTTATAGAGTACAAGTTTTTTGTATAGAGCGGAACAGTTCGAAAAGAAAGTACAAGAAAATTGGTTTTTAGTATTGACGTACAAGATATTTGAACTTAATATAAGGGTACAAGGTTCTTGAACGAAAGGCGGTGATGAAAAATGGTAAGTACTAAAAATCAAACTTTAATCGAACTTAGAAAATCTCTTGAAATGAACCAAGAGGAGTTCGGTAACTACTTAGGCGTTGCGAAATCAACAGTCTCTTATTGGGAAAATGGTGGCACGCCAAGTGGTAAGCGTATTGTGGACGTCTCGAGAAAATTAGGTCTGAACTTCGGAAAATATTTTTTTGGGAATCATGTTCAAGAATCTTGAATAAAGATACTATATATTACCCGGTTTCCTATTAACTCATACAGGAGGTAACGCAATGTACCAGCTATCAAAAGAATTTGAAGGTCACAATATTCGGATTGTAGGGACAAAAGAAAATCCGTTGTTCGTTCTGGCTGATGTATGTAAGGTGCTCGATCTATCGACCCCAGCTCGAGTGAAAGAACGATTATCCGATGGGGTGAGTTCAACTCATACCATCATGGATTCATTGAATCGAGTACAAGAAGTCACGGTCATTAACGAAGATGGATTATACGACGTCATCCTCGACAGTCGCAAACCACAGGCGAAGCGATTTCGGAAATGGGTCACCTCGGAAGTCTTGCCGTCTATTCGCAAACACGGAGCTTACATGACGCCTGAAAAAATCGAAGAGGTGTTGCTCAATCCGGACACGATTATCCAGTTGGCCCAGAACTTGAAAGCAGAGCAAGAAAAGCGGGTCGAAGCCGAACGGATCATCGCAGAACAGCAGCCACTTGTCGAATTCGCGAATACAATCGCCAATGATAAGAGAGGCATTTTGATTCGCGACTTCGCTAAGGTTATCAGCAAACAAGGGCTTGTCATCGGAGAAAAACGCTTATTTCAATGGATGCGGACTAACGGTTACCTCATGCGAAATAACCGACCGTATCAGCGTTACATTGACATGGGAGTGTTAGAACTTGTAGAACGCCCGGTCGTTCGCACAGCGGGAACGGAAATCTCCTTCACGCCTAAAATCACTGGGAAAGGCCAAGAGTATTTCTACAGCAAGTTACGTGAGGAGTTCCGAGCAGTGAGCGTGTAACAGTCAAGCATCATGAGACCCCGGGAGCTAAAGAGCTGTCCTCAATTTTTTAGGAGATGTACAAATTAAAAAATGAACGGAGTTGGACAAATGAACAAGCACACATTGATCACGAAAGAAAAAATCGCGTTCGATACGTATGGAGGAAAAGAGGTTGTGATCAACACCTTGGAACCTCCTCAATCTGAAGAGGAAGAAAGTGCGGTCCTGTTAGAACTCGGTGAAGAGTACGCGTTTCTGAATCACGGCGACATCGACAATCTCATCAAGGCGTTGACAACCGCCAAATTACTGAACGAAATCCGTGACAGCTGAAAGGAGAGTCGACATGCTACAGATCCACATCGACGAGAACGAGATTCTCGACATCGCCAAGGCGCAGATCCGACAGCACATCGAACAGACGCACGCCGACGTGTTCCTCTGGGACATTGAGGAACTGTGCCGCCAAACGAACCTCAGCAAGTCGTTCATCTTGAAATCGTTCTTCTATGAGGAGGACTTCCCGAAATATCGGGCTGGTACCAAATGGCTCATGGTGGGAGAGGAGGTGAGGGCGTTTTTGAAGGACTGGCTCAGACGCCAGGACAAGAATTTGAACAAATAAAAAACCGCGTCGCCCAAACGGACCACACGGCTACACATAAACCTGAACAGTTCCAGTGTAGCACGGGCGGCGCGAGTTGAAAAGGAGAGGGCAATATGCATCTGCAACAAAAACTGGACACTATCCGCTACGGGCTCATGCTCACGGCGCTCGGGTCGGGACTATGGCTCATGGCCACGATGAATTCACGCTTCGAGTACTGGGTCATCCCTGCCGTCGCGTTCGTGATGAGCGCCGTATTTTACGGGTCGCTACACATAATCGACGAGGATATCGAGGAAGGGGCGAGCGAGTGATGTCAAACAAACGAGCAAACATTCAAATCTCGGATAAGCCGACCTTGATTAACTTTCACTCTGGAAGTGAGTATTTCGGGGTCGTGCAATATAAAGGAATCATCTTGACCATCGACGGCAAACGATACGGCGTCCTTCCAATGATTCACTCGATTGCCGTCGTGAACCCCGAAACGGGCATCCGCCTGCTGCAGACGAAAATGCCTGAATGGTTCAGATTCGGTTCAAGTTCTCGTGTCATCGATCACCTAGACCGCGACTACATTATGACGGAGGTCGCACTCCTGATCATCCAACATGCCAAGCATACCGAGCAATCAGACTCTGAAGAGTTTGATGTCCGGAAAGAGATGCTCGAACGTCCGGACGAGCCGGTCGCCAAAATCTACATGCCCGATACGAATCCTTACATCGAAGCGGGTTGGTACAAGGTACAGTTTGATTCTGAACGACAGGGAGCGGCACTCATTGCCGATCCGCCACTGTTGCTGACAGAAGAAGTCATCAATCAATGCATTCCTTTGGACTCATCGGAGGAGGTGAACACCGAGTGAAAACTCAAAACGAACAACTCGATGACCTCTACAAAGATGTGAACCGCCTCGTCGAACTTGCTGCAGATTTGGACGACATCCAGCAGGAACTGAAGAGCCTGTCACGAGCGCATGGGAAGCGTAGCGGCTATTACTCGCTCACCATCGCACAAAAACAGGTGGACAAGTTGGTCAACGGCATCCAGCGCGAAATCAATGAGATGGAGGGTGGAACAGATGAACTCGCTCAACCTACGACGTAAGTACCAGAACATGCTCCGGATGAGCCGGCATCGCCTTCGGATCCACAACAACAAGCTCGTCGGACAACTTCACGCCTCCGGCATGGATGGCAGCCATACCATGCGCCGTGATGACGGCATCGTCTGGCTCTATCTGAATAGGGTGGACGGGAACTTGAAGCGGGTGAAAGAACGCATCCGTGAATACGAGCTCGAGAACGGCGTCGGATATGAGCTGTTGCTCAACCCAAAAGGTTTTAACCCAAAGTGTGACTGGGTGTGGGTCGTGCCGAAGCATGAGACCTTCTACCGAGAAGGGGACGAACAATACGAGGCGGATACCGCCGGAAAGAAAGTAGGGAGTCAATGATCAACCGAGTCGTATTAGTAGGTAGGCTGACACGCGACCCTGAGATGCGCTACACCCAGTCGGGCATCGCCGTGACACGCTTCACGCTCGCCTGTGACCGCCCTTTCAGCGGACAGGACGGGAAACGGGAGGCGGACTTCATCGATTGCGTCGTCTGGCGCAAGCAGGCGGAGAACGTATCGAAGTATCTATCGAAAGGGAGCATGGCCGGCGTCGACGGTCGTCTCCAGATCAGCAGTTACGAAGGACAAGACGGACAGAAACGATATCGCGCCGAGATCGTCGCGGACAGTGTGCGCTTCCTCAGCTCCAAAGGGGATGGGCGCCACAGTGCACCGCCACCGAGGGACGATGAAGCGCCACCGGCAAAAGGTGGGTTCGACCAACAACCCTACTCGGGTGGCATCGATTTGTCAGATGATGATTTGCCTTTCTAACGACCTTGCTTATAACAGAACGGAGTGAACGAAATGAGCGTTTATCGCACAGTGCAGACAGACTTTTGGAAAGACCCGAAAATCATGGAGGATTTTACACCCGAAGATAAACTCTTTTATCTCTACCTCCTCACGAATCCGAACACGACACAATGCGGCATCTATGGCATCACGAAGAAGGAGATGGCCTTCCAGCTCGGCTATTCGACCGAGACGGTCAACGCCCTCATGGACCGGTTCATCTCCTATCACAAGCTCATCGACTATCACGTCGAGACGAGAGAGCTCGTCATCTTCAACTGGGCGAAGTACAACTTCAAACGAGGTGGAAAACCGGTACAGGATCTCATCAAGTCTGAGCTCGCCAAAGTGAAACATCAACCCTATATCGAAATCGTCGGAAAACACGTCCCGATATACGGTATCCGTCAGGTCTACGAATCGTACTACGTATCGTATGACGAATCGTGCCACGAATCGCATGACGAATCGTCGGACGAATCGACCCACCAATCGTGCAACGAATCGTCAAATGAAGAATCGCTCAACCAAGCCATTCCGAAAGAAAATGACGAATCGTACCACGAATCGTATGACGAATCGTCCGAAAAAAACGGACAAACAGAAACAAAAACAAAAACAGAATCAAAAACAGAAACAAAACCACAACCACAACCACAACAACAAGAAAAAAGACAACTGACGAATGATGCGCCGGCGGCGGAACAGTTGAGTGACCTGACGAGCTTTTATCAAAACAATTTGGGATTGGCGACACCGCACACCATCTCCATGCTCGAAGGCATGATCGAGGATGCCAGTTACGAGGCGACACGTTATGCGCTCGAACAGGCGGTCATCCAAGAGAAGCGGTCACTCAACTATGTCAATCGCATCGTCAACCGATGCATCTCGCAGAAGCTGTTCACCCTGTCCGCCATCAAACTCCAAGAACAACGTCGCCAACAACAGCAGACCGGCACGAATCCCGACTCCAAGACACCGGAATGGCTCGCCGAGGAAGAACGCGAGTCCCGCGAGCACGCGGCACGGAAGAAGGCGGAACTCGAGTCGGAGGTGCCGGACGATGACGAGATTGAAGCGATGCTGCAGGGACTGAAGGGCGGGACGACCGCTTGACGCAAGACCGCAACGACCGAATCGAATCACTGGAACGTGAGATGCGACGCTACGAGGCGAAGGGTGACGACATCGTCGCCCGGTGCCTGCGCCACTTCTCAGAACAACTCAAACAAATCGAACGGAACAGGAGTGAACGAACATGAGAGCAGCAGAGATGGATCCGCACGTCTCTTATCTCGCCTTCGAGGGAGAGACGCCACGGCGCATCATGCGTGACGCGAGAGGACAGGTCTTCTCGTTCGAGTGGGTGGACCTTGGGTACAAGGTGGACGGAAAGACGGTGTCGGCCATGATCCCCGTCCTCCTTTCGGCGAACGGACAGCTCGGCAAACATTATCGCATCGAGCGCAAGTGGAAGAACCGGGACGTGTTCGACTATCCGGACGCGACCGGACGGGCGGCGCTGACGATGCCACGGGCGGCCGAGCGCATCGTGAAATACCAGATGGCGGCGGGGAACCCGCTATGAGAATCTCATACACCGCCGAACAGGACACAAAGCAGTCGCAATATCTCGAATCACGGGCAAGTCAACGCAAGACACTACATCGCATCCAGTCGCAAATCATTCGGCAAAGGCGGAAAGGGGTCAAGGCATGGGCGGCATCGTTTATCGCAAAGTGGAGGGGGACACGGTCCATCTGATCATCGTGTCCAAGGACATCACACGACATCGCGTCGAGGGAGGTGTACTGGTCCACGTCGAGAACTGGCTCTGCCCGATCGAAACGGCAGAGCTGCTCTATCGGGAACAGGACGAATGGTCACTCGACGGGGAACCGTATAGATCGGTGGTGACGAGATGGAAAGAAAAACACGAGGCGCGAAACCGAGGCGCCCGGACAGAGTCCTGAGATACAAGGGCACCAAAGAACAATATCTGACGAGAATAGAAGGCACGCAGGTTGTCCATCAGTACATACCATTTGCCACACATCAGGAGACGCAACGACTCGTCGACCAAGGGTGGAGACGCCTATCAATCTAGCAGACAAAGGAGCAGGGGTGAATGGACCATATCGTCGACCAAAAACTATCGAAGACGGCGCGTAAGATCGCGGAGCAGAAGCTGAACAACTTCTTCACGCTCCCGATCCGCATCGACCACTTGGAGAGCCGACTGGTCACCGCGACGACGCCGAACTATCAGACGAGTGAGGGGCAGAGCCACAAGGCTCCCTCATCGCCCGTCGAGAAGGCGGTGATCGCCAAGGAGGAACTTGACCACGCGCTCGCAGAACTATCGGAGCTCGTCTATCTCCGTAAACTCCTCGAGGAGACACAGCCGGAATTGATCCGCATCTGGGACCTCCGTTTCCGGAAAGGATTACGCAACACCGACGCCATTGTCATCCAGGAACTCGGTTATGGCAACCGACAGAGCTACTTCAACGACCGTGACGCACTGCTCGGCAGAATCGCCGACGTGTTCGGGCTCTGGGACGACCTGAGGGGAGGGAAATCATGAAGATCAGTCCACGCAACCGCGGACAGCGATTCGAGCAGATGGTCGACCTCGCGAACCACACGTATCGTCTGAAGCGAATCGCCCACGTCCGGAAGACGTTCCCGGAATCGAAGATCCAGCGCGATAAAAAAGGCACCATCCAGAAGCACTGGTTCGAACGCTCCGGAGGGCTCGACTACATGGGCACCGTGAACGGGCGGTTCATCGCCTTCGACGCCAAGTCGACACGAAAGAACTACCTGTCCGTCGACAAGGTGACCGACGAACAGTACACGGAACTGAGACGCGTTCTCGACTTCGGCGGGATGTCGTTCCTGCTCGTGCACTTCGAGCTCCACAGCGAGACTTATCTCTTGGAGGCCGAGGATGCCCTCAGGTGGCGTAACAGCACTGAGCGTAAGTCTATCCCTATCGAATGGTTCCGCGAACGTCAGACGCATCGAATTTACAGCCGGAACGGCATCATCCTCGATTACCTTGACCCAATCGCCGAGGAACTAGCATTCAAATCACACACATCGGAGGAATAAATCATGTACAAACACATCGACCTGAACAACTTTGCGGACGGGGCATTGCTCGAACGCGTCAACGCAGAAATCGGAAAGGTGCTCGAGAACATCCAAGACCCGAACACGGAAGCGACGAAAAAGCGCAAGGTGACGATCACACTCGAACTCGAGCCGAACAATCGCCGTGAGCTCGCCGACGTCGTCACGTCTGTCAAATCGACACTGGTCCCTGCGGCGTCCGTCTCTGCATCGCTCATGATCGGACACGATGGAAGCCAAGTCATCGGCCGTGAGCTCAAGTCGGCGATGCCGGGCCAATTCACGATCGACATCGAATCAGGCGAGATCATCAACGACGACGGGACCAAAGTCGAGGAACCGAACACGGCTGCCGAATCGACCGTCATCGACTTCCGAAAGACCGAGTCGAGAACGAACGCATCCTCACCATCTGATTTGCACGCCCGACAACTGGATCCCCGGCTCTAACCGAATCGGGGATTTCTTCTACCCAAAAATCGAAAACAGGCTCAGAAAGGGGTCCGATCATGGCAGAAATGATACTGACACGCGAACTGTTCCGTCACATGTGTGAGGAACAGGAGAAGCTGGACACACATATTTATCAAATGCGCGAAACGAAAGCACCGTCACTGAAATCGCTCGACATCGCCTATATGAACGAAGCGAACGAGGCAATCAAGGAGCTCCAGAAGGATTGGAAGTGGTGGACGCTCAAGGAACGGAACCGCGAACGGTTCATCGATGAGGTCGCCGACTGTTTCCACTTCGTCGCGAGCATGGCAAACCAGACACGAACCGTCGGCTATTGCTATGCGGCCATCGACCATGAATATCAAAAGGTGTCCCGCATTTCACGGGAGTGCTATCCGCATGAGGACATCTTCTTCAAAGCGGTCAAAGGGACGGTCCAGGAATCCATCGCCTCGCTGATCGCCATATCGGAAGCGCTCGGTGCCACGACCGACGAGATCACGACGGCGTTCGAGGACTCTCTCAAGAAGAACTACGGCCGGATGGCGACAGGCTACTGAGATGGGCGTGCTGATGATGTGGTCAGGGGTGCTCGCCGTCCTATATGGTGCGCTGAACAGGATGGACGTCCTTTCCGTATTCGCACTTCTGACGCTCATCGGTATGCATGTCGACCGGAAGGAGGAACGTGAACGATGGGGATGACACCGGACTGGAAGACGTATCGGGTGCACTATCTCGAGGACGGCACGGAGCAGTCGTTCGTGACCGTAGCCGACGGGGAGTCGGGCTGTCGACGGAACTTGGAGCTCCTCAGGGGAGACGGTGCACGATTCATGCGAAACGAGGTATGGCAGAGAGGAGAGGAAAGGGATGGCGGAACAACTGAACCGGCAACAGCGCCGGAAGCAGGAGCGAAAGTTCCAGCCGAAACGGAGGAGCGCTTTGAGAAAACGGTACTCTGAGACTGAGGTGCAGAACATCGTGAGGCGATTTTTCAGGCGACTTAAAAAGTGAGAGGGGTCGGACCGAAGCGGACGCGGCAACTGATTGAGCATTTCGATGAGGCGTTCGACGAATCCATTCAAGATAGTTCATGCAATCAAACTCAATGCTTGAGTAGTTGGTAAAATATGAATACTTCAGTGGTTTACAATTATGGTATTATAGAAATTATATTAGGAGGGATACTATGAACATAATAGATCTCTTTTCTGGAGCTGGTGGTCTTACAGAAGGGTTCTCCAAAGAAGGTTATGAAATAATTGCTCATGTAGAAAAAGATAAAAATGCATGTAAAACATTAGAAACAAGACTAGCTTATAAATTTCTAAAAAAAATGAACAAAGAACACTACTATAAAAGCTATGTACAAGGAAATTTATCAAGAAATCTTTTTCTTGATAAAGCCAAGAATCTTGGTTTTAATAGTGACTCTGTTATTTGTGATGAAATTAACCTAGATACATTAGATAGTATCTTTGGGAAGATTGACGAACTTAAAGGTGCTAAATCAATTTCTGGAATTATTGGAGGTCCCCCTTGCCAAGCCTATTCTACAATCGGTAGACCGATGAATAGTTTGAAGAAAGATAAAGATGATAGGATATATCTATATAAACTCTATATTCAATTTCTAATTAGATATACTCCTGATTTCTTCTTGTTTGAAAATGTCAAAGGATTATTATCATTTAAAGATCAGTTTAATGATATTTTACTTGAAAAAATTATTTCAGATTTTGAGAGTGTTGGTTATTCAGTTTCGATGAAAATTATTAATGCTGCTGAATACGGGGTTCCTCAATCAAGGGAACGACTCTTCATTTTTGGATGCAAATCGAACGTGAAATTCTTTGAAAAATTAGAAACAAAAAAAGAAGAGCCTGTTACATTGGAAACGTTGTTCTCAGATTTACCTAAAATATTTCCAAACGAAGAAGCTGACACATATTTAGATAATAAAGTAAGTGATAATTCAATCGGTAATCGTTTAAGGTTGAGGGAGAGCGGATGGGACCTTTTGACTTATCATAAGGCAAGACCTCAGAATAGTAATGACTTAGCTATTTATAAAATTGTGAGTAATAATAGGAAAAAAGGTAAACTAATTAAATACAATGAGTTACCAGAAGATTTAAAAACTCATAAAAATAACCATTCTTTTTTAGATCGTTATAAAGCACTAGATGGTAAATCAATATCTCATACAGTGGTTGCTCACATTTCAAAAGATGGTCATTATTATATTCACTATGATGAGTCTCAAAATAGGTCGATCACGGTAAGGGAAGCGGCAAGGATACAAACCTTTCCAGATGACTTTTATTTTGAAACCTCAAGAACAGCAGCTTTTGTTCAAATTGGTAATGCTGTACCTCCATATTTATCTCAGAAAATTGCAAATACTATTAAAGAACTAGTCAGATGAGTGATTCTGACTAGTTCTTTATTTTTATTAATCTTCCGACTCTTTGCTATCTGATTGTTGGGAATCTTCTAATTTATCCAGTACTTCAATGAATTCGGAATGGTAGCGTTGACATTCTTCAATTAATTGATTATAAGATTTAACTATTACTGGACTAGGACCGGAAGCGAAACTTTCAGCCATGTCGATCGCCTGATAATCCATGTCTATTCTATTTGAAATTAAAAATGTTTTCAGTTCTTGAATTTCAGGATGAATTTTTTTAAGGAAAGCACGATATGATTGTGCTTGTAATAATTGATTTGTGGTTATTTTTACATTTGGTCTTTTAAGCTCGATTATGTGAACTACCCCGTTTGCACTTGAGCACAAGAAATCAATTCTCTTATTGCTCTCTTCCAGCTCTTCATTTGGATACTTTTCTTGAAGCAATCTTTTAAAAGTAACCTCGCGCTTGAATACAGACATTCTCGGATCGAGAATCCAAGGGAACAGCTCGAAAAAAGGTTGAATGACCTTTGTTTCAGAAGCGTCAGTTTGAACAAACTCTTTCAGCTTATTGATAGTTGAAATTCTGCCAGAAGCAATTTTTGCTAATTCTTTTGTCTCTATAAGATTCCAATCAACACTTAACTTCTGAATTTCTTCAACATTTAGTTCGGCCTCATCGATTTCACTAATATAATCTCGAAACGCTTCAAATTTAAGTTGAGACTTAATGGTTATCATTAAGTCGGTAAAGAAGGCTGAAGATTGCTCGGAAACCACATCTCGAGAAATAGATTTTTTAATTTTCTCTAAGATGTTTTTTTCGAATCCGGTAACTCCTCTCCAAAAATCTTGACCCAAGTTTCCTTCTATTTCAGTGAGTCTGTTATTCGTTCTTGTTTCTCGCCATTTCCGTTGTGCAAAGGAAACAACACTATTTAAGTCTGATTTTAATAGTTGCAAATCATCATTTTGTTCCCAAAAAATAGATGTACGACCTGTAGAAATAAAGTCTGCGTCACCATCGTCTATATAGTCGATATGAAAGTATCCAGTGGCATAATTATTAAAGTGGTCGTTGGAACGCTCGTTGAAAAACCCTCTCTCTTGAGTAAGTTTGTTTCTAGAGTAAATGACAAATCCTTGATTTATTTTTTGTAACGGAGAGGCAGAAGTTATAATAGTACCTGTGACACCTTTACTAGACAATCTTCTGAATGCGTCTATGTTAGTAGAGCTGGTTTCACAAACGAAATCTTCTGGAAATCGAAGAGTGAGCTCTCTATTAATTCTATCAAGATGAAGTTCATTGGTTACCTCGATACTCCCTTCATCGAGTCTAGAATCAAAAATCACTGTAGAAAATGAATCATCAAAAAAGTTGAATCTATTTGAAAGACTGTGAGCCAAATCCTTAGCCGATGTAATGCTTGCAAGTCTGATCGATTTAATGATAATTGATGTCCCATTTTCTTCCTCAGTAGTTTGATTCAAAATAGTCACTTTAGGATTATAAGTGTTTAGCTGAGATGAATCAGATGAGTCATCAGAGTTCATTATTTCATGATGATCCATAGCAAAGCCATTTTTCAAACCATTACATACTGTTATAACTTCTATACTGTCGGCGATTCCAAATATCGCTAATTTACCTAAACCCTTTCTTCCCGTAACTTTTCTGTTTCCAGATTTAGAAAAGCCCCTATTTTGCTGACGTCGGTTCCTTCCTACTACTAAATAGGAATTATTTAATTCTTCGTAAGACATTCCATGCCCGTTGTCTATTACCGAGATTTGTTTATTATCTCTATCGATGATGATTTTTACTAGAGAAGCATCAGCATCATAAGAATTCGACAATAGTTCAGCAATTGCTGGAGGTACCGAATTATATAATTGTGATCCTAAGTGGGAAATAGTGTTCAAATGAAATGACATCTTTAAAGGGGGGACTCCTGAAATAGCCTCCAAAATAATTCCTCCTCCGAAATATGTTATTGATACTAATTTGATAATATCAGATAAATAAATGGATAGTATCGATTCAAGGAAATAATTAGAATTTTTGCACTCTGTGAGGCAAATATGAGGAATTTTTTCTCGATAGATAGAGAGGAGATAATTTATTAATCAAATAATTGTGATACACATTTGATACGGATATGATACGCATTTGATACTCCATCCTTAGAAAAGCGTGTGATAATTGGGTCGTAGAGGGTCGCATACACGCCGCAAGTAATTGCGTCTTCTCTCAGTTCACTCTTAAAACTTAATAGTTCTCAGGTCGTGAGAACGAAACATCAAGCCACCGAGCGGATTCGGTGGCTTTTTTATATGGCAAAGGTGGTGAGATTACTGAAGCATACAGTAGCGGCCAAGAAATTCTATTGGTCCAGTGCTTGGAAGAAGTGCCGAGCATCTTACATTCAATCAGTATTTGGATTATGTGAAAAGTGCGGTAAGCCAGGTTATATCGTTGACCACATCGTTGAGATTAACAGTGAGAACATCAATGATCCTAACATCACGCTCAATCATGAGAACTTACAATATCTTTGCACACCATGTCACAACACTAAGACGTTTGCTAAGAGTGGTGTGACGAGAGCGGACGTTATGTTTGATGATGAAGGTAACTTGATCGAGAGGACTGTTGGCAATGGATAGATGCAAAGCAGAATGGTGCAGCAATAAACCTAATGCCAGTGGTAAAGGGTATTGCCGCAAACACTATGACGAGTATCGCAAGACAGGGTGTGTGACCAAGAAACATTCTATCCACGATCCTAACGATATAGATATCCATGACACATATGCAGAGGTAGTGCTAAGGAATATCAAAGGCGTTGAAGTTGCTAGAGCAATCATTGACTTAGATGATGTTGACAATGTTAAGCAAATGAAATGGTCATTGCATTCGAATGGTTATGTTCGATGCGGTAACAATGGAACAACTATCTACATGCATAGACACTTAATGAATCCAATTGATGATAAAGAGATTGATCACATCAACCTTAATAAGTTGGATAATCGTAAATCTAATTTAAGGATATGCGATCATGTCGAGAACTGTTGGAACAGGAAGAGTAGCAAGCGTGGTATTAAGGTTCGACCGAATCTTAATAAACAGTTTTGTGCAAGCATCACTGTCAAAGGCAAACACATTCATTTGGGTTATCATTCTTCTTATGAAGAAGCATTAAGCGCAAGGTTAGAAGCAGAAAAGAAACATCATAAAGAATTTCAAAATATCTAATCCCCCCGGTTCGAACAGAAAAGGGGCTGCCGGACCCACCGAAGTGGGGGCTTCAAAAACCTCGGAAAGGGTTGCGTATGACCCCCCTCCCCCAAAAGTGAGGTGAATCAGCTTGAATCTTAACGGAATGTCGGAAGAAGAGCGCGAAGAGAAGAAAAAACGCGTTCGAAAAGAGTACAATCGCATCAAAAAGATTTATAAAGATATGCCGCCCGATGTGAAGACGACTGTTGATAGTCTGATTCACCGAGCGGCTTTTATGCGTGTGTCACTCGAGGACATGGAGGCGGATCTGGACGAGCGAGGATTCGTTGAATTCTTCAGCCAGTCCGAAAAAACTGAACCATACGAGCGCGAACGTCCGGTGGCTCGGTTATATAACACGCTGAACAAAAACTATCAGTCGATCATGAAGCAGTTGAGCGACTTGGTACCGAAACCGAAGGCGATTGAATCAACGGAGGAAGATCAACTCCTCGCCTTCCTGAAAAAGAAGTAATCAGTTATGACTAACTGGATTTTAGAGTATGCCGACAAGCTGAAAAGCGGTAAAGAGATTACTTCGAATCGGGTCAAAAAGATTTATTTGAAACTCGCGGAAGAGATTCGTAACCCCGACCCGGACAGCGAATGGATTTACGACGAATCGAGAGCGGATAAACCGATTGAATTTATCGAACAGTTTTGCAAGCACTCGAAAGGTGAGTGGATGGGCCGAGATGTTGAACTAGATCTATTCCAAAAAGCATTCATTGCTGCACTCTTCGGATTTGTCCATAAACTGACCGGCGTACGACGCTTCAAAGAAACATTCTTTTTGGTCGCTCGGAAAAACGGTAAGTCCACGCTCTTGTCAGGAATCATGCTCTATATGCAAATCGCTGACGGCGAGGGTGGTGCGCAAGTCGTGTCGGCCGCCACCAAGCGAGATCAAGCGGCAATCGTTTTTAACGAATGCGTGAACATGGTCCGGCAATCGCCGTACCTATCCAAGCATCTGAAGAAGCGTAAGAGCGACATTTACTTTCCACTCACATTTTCAACGATGAACCCTCTTTCATCTGACTCGAATACGCTTGATGGTTTGAACTTACATCTTGCCGTCATCGATGAATTACACGCAATTAAGGATCGGAACTTGTATGAGGTCCTTAAACAGGGGATGTCAGCACGTAATCAACCGTTACTCGTGATGATCACCACAGCGGGTACCGTTCGAGAATCGATTTATGATGACATGTACGAATATGCAGCTAAGGTCGCAGACGGTGTGATCAAGGACGAACGGTTTTTGCCGGTTCTTTACGAACTGGACGACAAGAAAGAATGGTCGGACTGGAAGTGCTGGAAGAAAGCGAATCCCGGGCTTGGATCCATCAAAAAGATTGAATTTATAACCGAGCAGGTCGAGCGCGCCAAGAACAACCCGAAAGATTTGCCCGGAATCCTCACGAAAGATTTCAACGTTCGTGAAACGGTCGCTGGCGCATGGCTCGGATATGACGAAATCAATAACGAAACCACGTTCGATCTTGAGGACGTTCGCGGTTCATATGCAATTGGTGGTGCTGACTTATCGAGTACGACCGATTTGACGTGCGCCACGCTGATTCTCATGAAGCCAGGCAGCGAAACGAAGTACGTCATTCAGCAATACTTTTTACCTGAAGAGGGACTTGAAAAACGCATCATCGACGACAAGATACCTTATGACAAGTGGCGCGACCGCGGCTTGTTGACCGTTACGGAAGGTGCTCGAGTCGATTACACGCAAGTGACGCAATGGTTTATCAAGATGATCAACGAGTACGACATTCGACCGCTCTTTGTCGGCTTTGATAGTTGGAACGCTCAATATTGGACGCTCGAGATGAAAGATACCGGGTTCGACATGGTCGAGGTACGACAAGGTTACAAGACGTTAAGCACGCCTATGAAAGAACTCGAATCAGAGTTTCGGATGAACCAGGTCATTTACAACAATAACCCGATTTTAAAGTGGTGTCTGACCAATACGAGCGTGAAAACGGACGAGAACGGAAACATTCGACCAGTCAAAGGCGTGTCGCAGCGTCAACGGATTGATGGAATGGTATCGCTCTTGATTGCTTATGTCGTCCTACATCAAAATTACGAGAATTACAGAAGCATGCTGTAAGGGAAGGGGGGTGAGAAATTGGAAAAACGGACAATCTTTGATCGCTTTTTCGGTCGTTACAAATCAGCAGTACAGCGGACCAATGAACAGACACGGATGCAACTCATGAGCGGATTTACACCGGTTTTTACGCCGGCGCCGGACAATCTCTATCACTCGGATGTCGTCCGAAGCGCAGTTCACGCCATTGCATCAAACGCAGCCAAATTGACCGCAAAACATATCATCCGAACCGATGCCGGCATTACGTCAGCGAACTCGAGTGAAAATTGGTTACTGTCACACCGCCCAAATGAAATGATGAATGCCTATGACTTCCTGTATAAGATGGTCACGCAACGCGAATTGCAAAACAATGCCTTCGCGCTCATCGTTCGGGACGCGACTGGAAAGCCGACGTCATTCTATCCGATTGATTTTTCGATGGTCGAGTTTATGGAAACGCAGGACGATGAAGTGTTCGTGCATTTCTCACTCGCCAGTGGAAAAAAACTCGTTGTGCCGTATACGGACGTGATCCATCTACGGAAACACTTCAATAAAGATGACATGTTCGGTGAAAGCAATGCCCGGACGTTGCTACCGACGACAGAACTCATTCACACGTCAAATGAAGGCATCATAAACGCAGTCAAATCATCCGCGTACTTACGTGGTTTGATTAAATTTACGCAATCGATGCTGAAGCCAGAAGACATCAAGGCGCAACGTGACGCATTTGTGAAAGATTACATGTCGATGGAAAACAACGGTGGTATTGCTGCACTGGATGCAAAAGCCGAGTACCAGGAATTGAAGACCAACCCAATGATGGTCGATTCAAAACAAATGGAAATCATTGAAGCGAAAGTTTATAAGTATTTCAACATCAATGCATCCATCGTACAGAGCGATTACACGGAAGATCAGTGGAATGCGTTCTATGAATCGGTCTTAGAGCCGATTGCGATTCAATTGTCATTGGAATTCACGGCAAAACTCTTTAGTAAGAACTCGCTCACACGCGGACATGAAATCATCTTCGAAGCCAACCGCCTACAATATGCGAGTGCCACCACAAAAATCAGCTTAGTGCGCGATTTGATGCCACTAGGTCTATTTACGTTGAACGAAGCGCGCGAAATCTTCAACCTTTCACCAGTAGAGGACGGGGACAAACGCATTCAAACGCTCAACGTCGTGGATGCATCACAAGCAAACAATTATCAAGGTGTCCCGAAAGCCGGGAAAGGGGGTGAGACGGATGACGAAACAAAAACAACCGCCGATGACGGAGACGCGTGAACTACTGACAACGGATCCTCTTGAAATTCGTGAGGAAGACGACGGGAAACGCACGCTATCGGGCTACGCAGTTAAATGGGAAATGAAATCGCAACCGATGGGTTGGTTTAGACGCTTTAAAGAACAATTCAAACGCGGTGCTTTCGCCGACTCACTCACGAAGGACGATCAGCGCTATTTATGGTCACACGATATTTCGAAAGTGTTAGGGCGGACCAAGAACGGAACGCTTCGACTCTATGAAGACAATATCGGGTTGCGGTTTGAATTGGACTTGCCAAATACGACACTCGGAAACGATACGTACGAAAGCATCAAGCGTGGTGACGTAGACGGCGTTTCATTTGGTTTCCGCATGAAGAAAGAAGAATGGGACGAATCAGACCCAGACAATGTATTGCGGACGATTTCGCAAGCGGATTTGTTCGAAATCAGTGCGGTCGCGTTCCCTGCCTACCCAGACAGTGAAGTGCAAGCACGAAGCGAGTCAGATCCATACCAACAATACAAGCAAGAGCAAGAACAGCGCTCGAAGCGCAAGAAGCTATTACTTCAGACTTATCTATAAAACTATTTGATCCATGAGAGGGGTAACAACATGAACTGGGAACAACGCTTAAAAGAGATTCAAGATCGTAAAACGGAGATTCGCTCGATGCTCGAGGGACAAGAGGACTTTGACTTCGAATCAGTCGAGAAAGAGTTGCGCGATCTTCAGGACGAAGAAACGAAAATTGAAGAGAAACGCCAACGCGCGGAAGAATTGAAAAAATCAATGAGCGAACAACGTTCGTTCCAAAAACCGAAGGAGGAACGCGGATTGAACTTCACAGACATGACACCAGAAGAACTCTTAGCATCTTCTGAATACCGTTCAGCTTACCTTAAAAACTTGCAAGGCAAACCACTATCAGACGTGGAGTCGCGCGCACTCACAACTGCCGCTAACAGCGCAGGCGCAGCGGTACCGACTACAACGCTTAACCGCATCATTGACAAACTTCGCCAGACGTCAGTTTTATTCTCACGTATCAGCGTTTCATACATTTCAGGTAACGTCACATTACCAGTAGCCAACGCGAAAAACGCGGCTCAATGGAAAGCTGAAGGCACAAATGGTACGGCACAGGATGACACAATTTCATCTGTCACGCTCACCGGTTACGAGTTGATCAAACTCGTTGAAATCTCGGCAGCTGCTTCTACAATGACAATCGATGCGTTCGAAACATACATTGCTGCTGAAATCGGTCGCCAGATGGCAATCGCAATCGAAAATGCAATCCTTAACGGAGCCGGTGCAGGATCTAACCAACCGACTGGAATTCTTAACGGTATCACTTGGACTTCTGCAAACAAAGTGGAATACGCCGCAGGTGAAAAACTTGATTACGATACATTCATGGATGCGCTCGCTTTGCTTCCGACGATGTACCATCCAAGCGCTGTATTCGTCATGAACCGCAAAACATTGTTTGGTGATGTTCGTAAGATCAAGACGACAGACGGTTCGCCAATCTTCGCTTACAACGCACAAGACCAAGCAGCAATGTCTATCCTCGGCTACCCAGTCGTAATGGACGATTACATGCCAGATGGTGAAGTGTTGCTCGGAGATCTCGACTACTACTTCATGAACTTCTCGCAAGCGCCTGGCATCGAGAAATCAAGCGAAGCCGGTTTCTATTCTGGTAAAGTCGTTTACCGCGGACTTGCAGTTGCGGACGGTAAGCCGGCATTGCCAGAAGCGTTCGTGCGTGTCGAAGAAGCATCAGTTTAATCAATCGTAAAGGGGTGGCAGCAACATGGCTGGACGCAAAGTAATCAAGGCGTTTCGTGATCGAACGTCAGACGGTCAACGTTTTCATGTTGGTGAACTCTACGAAGGAGATCAAGAGCGCTTGGTTGAATTGAGCGCTCTTGGCTTTTTAGAAGCCGTAGAGGAAAAACCAGATTCAGACGATGACAAACAGCAGGATAAAGAACCAGAAAAAGTGCCGGAAGTGGTTATCGAAGCACCGCCGGAACAAGCGCCAGAGGGAGAAAAACCAAAGGCAAAACGTGGTCGTCAGAAAAAGGATGGAGATGATGCGTAATGCTCGCAGCTGTAAAGTTGGCGCTACGCATCACCAACACCGCATTTGATAGTGAAATTGAAAGTCTAATCGGTGCAGCACGTCTTGATTTACAGTTATCCGGTGTCCGATCTGACAAGGTCAATGACGACAGCGACGAGCTAATCGAACGTGCGATCACCGTCTATTGCAAAGCGCATTTTGGGTTAGACAATCCCGATTACGAGCGCTATGCATCTTCATACGATTCGCTCAAACGTCACTTAACGTTAGCAGGTGATTACATTGAGACGGTGGAGTGACGTCATTCAGTTGGTCAATGTCGTGAACGGCAAAGATGCTTCCGGCTATCCGGCAGATATCTACACACCAGGACCAGACATTTTCGCCAACCGGACGAGCGCAGGAAGTGGAGAGTTTTACCGAGCGGCCCAAGCCGGATTCACGGTTGATAAGGTCTTTGAAGTCCGACTGGTCGAGTATGGCGGTCAACGCTTCCTGGATCATGAAGACGAGCGGTATGAAATCCTACGCACTTACGAGAAAGGTGAAACGATTGAGTTAGTGTGTTTGCGGAGGGATGCCAATCATGGAAGTTGAAATCGATGGTTTGGAACAGATTCGCCGGCAGATCGCTGAACTTGGTAACAAGAAGATTGAAGAACGAGCGCTGAAAGCCGGTGCAGAATATCTGAAAGCAAAGCTAGAAGCTGAAGTCCCAGTGGACGACGGCGTTTATAAACGTGGTATTGTCGTCACGAAACGCGGCAAACGGTATATCGTTCACACCGGTAAAGTGCCACACGCTCACTTGGTCGAGTTTGGACGGTCGGGCGGTTCAGCAAAATACGTCGATAAAAACGGCGTGACACGAACCGTTAAATTCGGTCCAACCGCACCAAATCCAGTCGTGGCTCGAACGTACGAAAGCGAACAAAACCAAATCATGCGCGTGATTGGTCAAGAGGTACGAAGGGCGTTGAATCTATGAGTTTAAACCCTTTAATCATTTCAACCTTAGAACCTATCGGCGTGCCAGTAGATTTCATGGTGTACGAAGGTGAAGAACCAACGTACATCGTGTTTATGCAATATAACGAGAACGGCGTTTTATTCGCAGACGATGAAGAAATAAAGGCGCAGCATAGCGTCCAAATCTCCATTTATCACAAAACGAACGCCGATCTTGTCATCAGTGAAGTTGAAGCAAGAATGAAAGAAGCCGGATTCCGGCGTAACAACAAATACGATTTGTATGAGGAAGACACGAAGACGTTTCATAAAGTCATTCGGTATTTCTACACACCATAAAAGGAGCGAACACACATGGCAACAATCGGGTTAAAAAACCTATACGCAGCACTATTGACAGACGAAGCATTGATGACTTACGCGGCGCCGGTCAAACTTGCGCCGGCAATTGAAGCGAACGTGACACCGAACTGGGAGACAGCGACACTTTACGGTGATGATCGTGCAATCGCTGAAGCAACTTCATTAAGTGGAATCGAAGTTGAATTGAACGTTGCGGATCTCGCGCCAGAGCATTATGAATTGTTGATGGGTGTCACAAAGAATGCAGACGGTGTCATTATCGACAACGTCAATGACGTGTCACCATATGTCGCAATCATGTTCGAACTTCCGAAAGAAGACGGAACGAAAAAGTTGTATGTCTACTACAAAGGGAAGTTCAACCCACCTGCAACGGAAGCCACTACAAAAGGTGAATCGGTTGAATTCCAAACGCCGACAATTTCAGCACGATTCCTTGCGGTGGAGAACGGAGACTGGCGCGCACACCTCGACACAGCAGATGTCGATGCAGATGCAGCCGTTGTTACTGGTTGGTATGATGCACCTTACAAACCAACACCGGTCGCACCTTAACTCAGTTTACAAAAAGATTATAGGATAGAGCTATAAATGCAAAAAACAAGGGGATTGACGGTCAATCCCCTTTTTAATTTGATTACATTTTTTACTTAAAAGGAGTGTTCTTGGAATGAACAACGTCAAAGACAGACCGGTAAAAATTATGCTCGATAAAGAACGTCAAATGCTCTTCACGCTGAATGTTTTAGTTGATGTTCAAGATGAATACGGTGACGTCATCGAAGTATTTTCGAAAGCCATGACCGACCAAGATTTCAAAGTGATTCGTATGGTCATGCATGCTGCATTAAAAGAAGATGATCCAGAATTGACGGTCGAGCAAGTCGGGCGAATGATCACGATGACAAACCTTCCGCATGTCATCGAAGCGCTCACCGAAGCAATCGGACTTTCGACGCCGGAAGAAGTTGAGGGAAAGACACCGGTGGAACCGAAGGCGAAACAAAAGGGGTAATTGATTTCGACTTTTACATCTATATCGGTACGGTCCATTTGAATAGACGCGAAGAAGAAGTTTGGAAGATGACGCCACGCAAGATTTTGGCGTTATGGGATAAGCATCGAGAGTTTAACGGATGGAAAGAACCGAAAAAAGATGTCAAAACCAAAATCGGCGAATTCCACCAAACAGACAAAATCGTGTACGCCGAACAAGCATCATGGTTATAAGGTGGTGAGCATATGACACAGGAAATCGGAAAATTATCGGTATCGCTGTCACTTGAAGACAGTCAGTTTAATACGTCCGTCTCGGGTATCAACCGATCATTGAAGACACTCGGTGCGGAACTTGCTGCAATGAAGGCAAAGGGAAGTGCCTGGGGAAACTCAATCGAAGGATTGTCCCAGAAACAAAATGCGCTTGGTCGTACATTGTCGGTCCAAGAAGCGAAAGTAAAACAATTACGTGATGCCTATGAGCGGAGTGCCGCGGAGACTGGTCAATACAGCGAGCAAACGCAACGCCTAGCCCAGTCATTAAACCGCGCCGTCTCACAATTTAACCGGACGGAAGCAGAACTAAAAGGCGTGACAAGTGAACTCGAGCGGCAACAAGCCGAATTAGCGCAGTCTTCGTCTAAATGGATTCAGTTGCAAGAAAAGATGTCGAACGTCAGCACTCGTTTGCAGGGAGTCGGTCAAGGGATGCGAAACGTCGGGCAATCCCTCGCGCTCGGATTGACTGCACCGCTTCTCGCGGTCGGAGTGGCATCGGTTAAGACAGCGGCAGACTTTGAAGGGCAAATGTCGCGTGTGGGCGCGATTTCGGGCGCAACGAGTGATGAACTTGAAAAGTTGAGACAATCCGCGCTTGATCTCGGTGCTTCTTCTTCGAAATCAGCAAGTGAAGTCGCTATTGCGCAAGAGAACTTGGCTGCACTCGGATTCACCGCGAACGATATTCTTTCGGCTATGCCGGGCGTTATCAGCGCGGCAGAAGCATCCGGGGCAGATATGGCATTGACTGCCGAAACAATGGCGTCAGCGCTCAATATTTTCGGTCTGGAAGCATCTGAATCAACTCGCGTCGCGGATATCTTGGCACAGACCGCCAACCAATCAGCTGCGGACATCAACGACATGTCCTACGCGTTAAAATATGCAGGTCCAGTCGCGGCAAACCTCGGTGTATCGATGGAAGAACTATCAGCGTCCATCGGGATCATGACCGATGCAGGACTAGACGGATCATCAGCCGGTACTGCATTGCGTGCCGGTTTGCTCGCGTTACTGAAACCATCTGAAGAAAACTCTAAGAAGATGGATGCACTCGGTATTTCGATGACCGATGCGAACGGGAAATTTGTCGGGATCGAAGGCGTCATTAAGAATCTAAACGACTCGATGAAGGGTATGACCGATACACAGAAGACAGCAACGCTCGCAGCACTTGTCGGTACGGAAGCATCATCTGGATTCCTCGCGCTCATGAAGGCAGGACCATCCGAAATTGATAAGATGACCACGGCACTTGAAAACAGTGAAGGGGCATCAGCCAAGACAGCGAAGACAATGAAAGAGAACTTGAAAGGTTCTCTTGAAGAATTGGGCGGATCTCTCGAGACACTTAAAATCACCGTTGGGAATGCACTCGCACCAACTGTCCTTGCGCTCGCTGAAAAACTTCAAAAACTGGCGGAATGGTTCACGAATCTAAGTCCAGAAGCACAAAAGACAACGCTCGTATTGGCAGGGATTTCAGCTGCTATCGGGCCACTCTTGATTGCGTTCGGTGCAATTGCATCGGCAATCGGTAGTTTGATGACGGCGTTTGGTGCAATCAGTGGAGCAATTGCGGCAGCAGGTGGAGCAGCTGCGGCACTCGGAGCGGTCTTCACGGCGCTCACCGGTCCTATCGGTTTGACTGTCCTCGCGCTTGGCGCTCTTGGAATCGGAGCATATAAAGTCGCGCAAGAAATGAAGAAACCGGCACTGGAAGCCGAGATATTCGGTGACAAAGTGTCAGAGAGTACGCAAAAAGCGGTCGGTGCTTATCTCGAGTTGGATGAACAAGCGACCGTTGCGCTTAATCAATTGTCATGGAGCCAACAGACCGTAACCGGTGAAATGGCGAGCCAGTTGATCCAGACGTATTCGCAAATGGGTGATCAGATCTTAACCGAGATGCAAACCGATCACGCTGCTCAACTCGAGCAAACGAAAACGTTCTTTGCTCAATCGAACGTGTTGTCGAAAGAGGAAGAAGCGAAGATCGTCCAAAACGTCCAGACGTCACAGGAAGAGCAGCAACAAAAAGTGACGGAAGGGCAAGCGCGAATTGCGGAAATCCTCAATACAGCAAAAGAACAAAAACGTGCGATCACCGAAGCCGAGAAAACCGAAATCAACAAGATCCAGGAATCGATGAAGGTCCAAGCGGTCAAAGTTATGTCGGAAAGCGAGGCCGAGCAGAAAGCGATTCTTGAGAAGCTGAAGACGGAAGCAACGAAGATCAGTGCGGAGCAAGCAGCTGCCGTCGTCAAAAACTCGAAGAAGCAAAAAGACGAGGTCGTGAAGGAAGCCAACGACCAGTATACAAAATCAGTCGCGGAAATCATCCGAATGCGTGATGAATCTAAAACAATCAGTGCTGACCAAGCGAACAAGTTGATTGCTGAAGCCAAGAAACAACGTGACGGCACAATCAAAAACGCTGAAGAAACGCACGATAAAGTCGTAGCGGAAGCCCAGGCACAAGCTACGGAACACGTTGACAAGGTCAACTGGGAGACTGGCCAAATCAAGACGAAATGGCAGGTCATGAAAACCGACATCGGTAACAAAATGGACGAAATCCGTTCGTATGCGAAAACCGGATGGGACTACATCTCTTCGCAGACTTCTAAAAAAGCATCAGAAATGAAAGAAGCGGCATCCAATAAATTCAATGAGATGAAAACCGCGGTCAGTAACAAAATGGATGAAGTCAAATCGAGCATCGAAACAAAATGGAACAATGCAAAATCGTTCCTCACGAATATTGATTTATCTTCCGTCGGACGCGATATCGTACAAGGTTTGGTCAACGGGATCCGTAACAAGTTTGAAGACGTTAGAAAAGCGGCATCCGAACTTGCAGAGAAGGTAAAAGGTGCGATTAAAGGCGCAATGGATATCAACTCACCATCGAAGGTCACGACTCAATATGGGGAGTGGACCGGCGAAGGTTTTGCGAACGGTATCAGCAAATCTTCGAAGAAGGCGGAAGCCCAAGCCAAAGCAATGGCGAAATCAGTGTCAGACGCAATCAAGAATGCTGAAGTGAAATTCGACACGAATAAAATCAATGCTGATCAGTACATTGCCGCATTGAAACGCATCGATGCCCAACATAAATTGACGTCTGAACAAACTCGTAAAGTCCAATCAGAGATTTACGCGGCAACACAGGCGAAAGCAAAAGAATCCGCAGCTGAAGCGAAAATTGCGGCTGACTTCTATGCGAAACTCGACAAACTCAATGACGATTACGTTGCGAAAGTTCGAGCGACACGCGACCAACTGAAAGCGACCGAGAAGGCCTTGACGGAAGAGTACAAAAAGGAACTGGCAGCACGAAAAGCAGAATTAATCAATTTCGCTTCAATTTTCGACGAAATCACACCAAAAACGGACGTTTCTGGAGAAAAGCTGATTGCCAACCTCGGAACGCAGGTCGATGCGCTCAAACAGTATGCGACATCAATCAATGCGCTCAAAGGTCGCGGACTAAGCCAATCGCTATTGGAAGAGTTGGAGAATCAAGGACCAAAAGCGGCGGCAGAGATTGCGGCATTGGCGTCTCTCAACGATGCCCAGTTAGCCGAGTATCAACGTCTATATGACGAGAAAGCGCGTATCGCGGCAGTACAAGCATCCAAAGAAATGGTTGAGGAAAGAGCGGAACTTGCTCGCAAGATTGAAGCGGAGCGCAAGAAAGCAGAACAAACGGTCTTGTCTTACAAGAACGAATGGCTGAAACAGATCAACGCGCTCAAAACAGCAACCGTGAAGGCAATGGGTGAACTCACACCAGGAATGCAGAACGCCGGTAAGAATGCCATTAAAGGCATGATCGAAGGCATGAAGGCAATGAAAGGTCCTTTGCTCGACGAAGCGCAAGCACTCGCGGCAGCGGTCGAGAAAACGATTAAGTCAGCACTCAAAATCAAGTCACCTTCACGCTTGATGCGCGACGAGGTCGGGAAGATGATTCCTGCCGGTGTCGCAATCGGTATCGAAGGTAACATGGGCGTTGTCGCAAAAGCGGCACAATCTCTTGCGCGCGTCGCATCCTCGAGCCAAATGAGCAGTGCGGTACCGTCAAGCACTTCAACACGAAATTACAACAATAGCGCTGTCATCAACGTGTATTCTCCATCGGCTAATCCGGTCGAGATCCAAAGAGCGCAGCGACAAGAGCAACGGCGTCTAGCGGCCGAATGGGGGGTGTAAGATTTGAAACGGATGACATTTACAAATAGTTCGGGCGAATCGATCACCTTCCGGCTCGGTTCGCCTTTTATGATTAACAACATTGAAGGACTGGGAGAGGTCAGTGCAGACATCCAGTCTCAAAAAGCACCGTTCCAAGATGGTTCAACGTTTATCGATGCCGTCATGAACGAACGGGACATTTCATTTAACGTCACCATCAAGGGGCGTAACGATACAGAAATCTCGCAATACCGTACGCAATTATCACGCGTATTCAGTCCGAAACTTGGTCCTGGTACGCTTCGATATCAATATGGCGACATCGTTCGAGTCATTGAAGCGACACCGACGCACGTTCCAAACTTCCCGAGCGGTAATGAAAACCGCGGCAGCCAATTCCAGATTGCGTTGCTCGACTTGATTGCTCACGATCCGTACTGGAAGACAGAAGGCATCGAAGGCGAACCGACATTCGAGCCATTGTTTCAGTTTCCTTTTTCGGGAGAATTTCAAATGGGTATCAGTCGGGACGAACGGTTAATCATCAATGATGGGGATACGCCGACACCGCTCATCATCGAGTTTTACGGACCGGCGGAAAATCCAAAAGTCATCAACGAGACGACAGGCGAGTTTATTCAAGTGAATCAAACGCTCGGATTGGAAGAAGTCATGCGGATCAATACCGCGGATGGAGAAAAGAGCGTCGTGTTTATCGATGCTGAAGGTGTCGAACGGAACGTATTCAACTGGATCGATTTAGATTCGACGTTTTTTAAATTACAAGTCGGTGAGAACTATCTTACCTATACAGCTGACAGTGACATTCAAGGCGCGGTCGTCAATTTCTATTATCAAAATCGCTATAACGCATTGTAAAGGAGTGACATCATGGCTCAAAAATACTATTTCTTCAACTCGGCGCCTGGTGACGAGCGGTTGCATCAAGCATCGGACTTTGCCCGTTATTTCGGGAACGTGCTGACGAGCGGCTTATTCTCACTCGATAACCAAATCGGATTGCGAGTGCAATCAGACGGGACAGACATGCGGTCTTATGTCGAAACCGGTAAAGCGCTCATTAAGGGTTTTGCATACGAGAACGATGCGGACGAATACTTGCTGCATGATTTGCCAGAGGTAACGAACAACCGCATTGACCGGGTCGTGTTACGCCTGGATCTCCGAAACCAAAACCGATTCATCAAAGTGTTTGTGAAATCAGGGGTTGCGGATGCAGCGCCAGTACCACCGGAATTGCAGCGTGATAACTTCATTTATGAATTGTCATTGGCTCAAATTTTGGTTCGTGCCAATACCTCGACAATCAATCCCGCGGATATCACAGACGAGCGCTTAGATGAACAGCTTTGCGGTATCGTTAATTCGATGATCACAGTCCCGACTTCACAGTTTCAAAATGACTGGAATGCTTGGTATGCTGCCAATATCCCTCAATACGAGTCGGAATGGCAAGACTTTATCGATGGTCTAGCCGGAGCCACATTCGTTCAGACGGTAAACGGAACCGGACCAGACGTAAACGGGAACGTTGAAGTTGCAATCGACACAACTGCAATCGATGCTGAACTTGATGCTATGTCCGCTCAAATCGGCATTTTATCGGGCTTGAATACGACGGCGAAAGACAATCTCGTCAACGCGGTCAACGAACTTTTTACAGATGTCAGTAACGGCAAGACTCAAATCGCCACCGCGATTACTGACAAAGGTGTGACGGCGAGTGGTGGCGACACGTTTCCACAGTTGGCGACGAAAATTGGGCAGATTGCGACAGGGAAGAAAACGCTTAGTGGCACTGTTACACCTGTGTATTCAGATTTCGACTCTTACTTTACTTTCACAAACGTTCCTTTTACAGTTGGTTCGGTTTCAGCTTTTTTCGGAGATACCAACTATACAGGCGTTATATCCTACCTTAAACAGTTAAACCGAGGAATGTTTGCCTTTTCCCATTCTAACGGAAATCACGGGCGCCGAGATGTATACCTTTCACAGTCAGGAACTACTGTAACGATTAGACTCAACAGTGTAAATGCTATCGGGTCTACTGCTTATTCATATACGTTGATAGAAGCATAAAAGGAGGGAAACAATTGAACACTTTAGTCATTTACGACAATGTAGGTAATATTTTTTCGATGGTTACAGGTGACTATTCAATGCCTCAAGGCGGCATACAATTTATCGAGGTAAATGTACCTGAGGGCAAACAAATTTCCGGGGTAGATGTAACCTCAACGCCGTACAAACCTGTCTTAGAAGATATTCCGCCTAGTGAATTTGAAACATTAGATTCACGCACGAAAGATTTAGAAATGGCACTGTCAGAAATCTTATTTGGAGGTATGTAAAATGGCGATGGCAATGTTTAAAATTCGTATTTTGGCAAATGCGTGTATTACTCGTTACGAGCGTGGAGAGCGGACGATGAACGACATTATCGACTCTTATGTGATTACAGCAGAAGATCGAGAGTTAGTTGTCGCAGAAATTGTATCGAAGAAACCAGACTTGGTATTTGATGCAGAGTGACTGATAAAATGACAATTTACTCGGTCTAACGACCGGGGGAGAGTAAAGATCGAGAGGGCGCATAATGCGTCCTCTTTAATTGTAAGTAGGGAGGTTTGCACGCCATATGAGAATCCCGATTCGGATCATCACGACCGATTTTCAACTCGTCGCGGAAATCGATAACTATGAATCGCTGCTAATCGAGAGTAGTTGGGGCGGCATCGGAACATGCCAATTGAAGATAAATCGTCATATGAAGTACGCAAACGAACTGATCAAAGGTCGCATTATCTTCCCAGGAGCGGAGAAGGACAAGCCCTATATCATCAAGCACCGAGAAATCGAAGTGAACGAGCGCGGCAAGGTTTCAGAGAACTGGATCATTAAGGCAGTTTCGCTCAAAGGATTGCTTGCACAGCGAATCACGATGCCGCCGGTTGATAAGGCATACGATTACGTCAATGCGAATGTCGAGACGATCATGCGCGGTTATGTCGAGCGGAACGCCATTTCACCGACTGACAGTGATCGCATCATCCCGAATCTTGCACAATCCACGAACGAAGGCAAAGGACCACAAACCATCTATCAGACTCGATTTAAGAATCTGGCGGATGAACTTAGTGAATTGTCGTTAGTGTCCGGTCTAGGGTGGAACGTCCGACTTGATACCGCTGCACAACGATTCATTTTTGACGTACTGGAAGGACGGGACTTGACCGTTAATCAGAACACGTTGCCGCCGGTCATCTTTAGTCCAAAGTTTAATAGTTTGAAGCAGCTGTCTTACACCGAGAGCGAATTGAACTATAAGAATACGGCGTACGTCGCCGGACAGGGTGAAGGGATTGAACGGCGTGTCGTCGAGGTCGGTGCAACAAGCGGAATCAATCGGCATGAAATCTTCGTCGATGCTCGAGACATTGCGGAAGAAGTCACGCCGGAAGATGACGGCAATTCAGAAACGCCAAACGATCCAGTGCCGCGCCCAGAACAAGATGTCATCAATGATTTAATCGCTCGAGGAAATCAGAACCTAGCCGAATACGACCAAGAAGAATTCATGGAAGGTGAAGTGCTTCAGAAGTCGCCGTTTGTCTATAAAGAAGACTACGATTTAGGCGACATGGTCACCACACGCAATGACGATTGGGGAATCACGATGGATGCACGTATCACAGTCATCCGGGAATCGTATTCAGCAAGCGGAAAAGCAGTCGAAGTAACGTTTAACGAATCACAGCCAACACTAATCAACGTGGTCAAACGGAGTATCAAGCAGAGCGCAATCGAACTACGTAGATAAGAAAACAATATCAAGTCAGGAGGGTCACATATATGCAGACAACACAGAAAGTGACCCAATCATTATATGAGGAGGTCATTTATGCGCACACAGCAATTCGCAGAGGGAGCCGTCGCCATAATCGCGACGAGCGTCACCGCTCTATTAGGAGGATGGGATGTGGCGATTAAACTGCTTGTCACACTCATCGTCATAGATTATGTGACAGGATTTCTTGCCGCAGCTAAACATAAAAAACTGAATAGCGATGTTATGTTTTGGGGCGGCATCCGGAAGGGTGTTGTCTTTTTTGTAATCATTGTTGCTGTTCTCGCAGACGAGATGTTGAATAACTCGATGCCTGTTCTGCGTACACTTGTTATCTATTACTATATCGCTCGAGAAGGTTTATCAGTCACAGAGAACTGTGCACTTCTAGGTGTTCCACTTCCGCAACAATTAGTCGATGTCCTCGCGCAGTTACAAGGAGATAAGCCTGATTCGACAGTCGATCGTATTGCACAGGATGTCGCACCAGAGACGGAACAGGTCACACCCGTTAGCCGTCAGGTTCCAATTGATGTAGACCTGGCTGAGAAAGAAGTCATCGCAACGAAGGAGGAAGACAAATGACTGAGAAAGCGATTTTACCGATCAACAACGCACGGATCACCGCAGGTTACAAAAATGCGCTTTATCGTCAGAAAATGGGCTTCGAACACTTTGGTATCGACATGGCGGACTTGAAACGTAAGGATACTGCCGTCTACGCACCGTTCAAGATGAAAGTAATCGCTGTTGGTTCGGACACCCTTATGGGCGTTTCCGTCATAGCTGTCAGCGTCAATCCTGTCGATGTACACTATGGACCGAAGAAGGGGGCTCGTCGCCTCGTCGTCCGTATGGCGCACTTGGCCAAGACTTTCGTGAAAGTGGGGGATATCGTTGCGCCAGAAGACACGAAGGTTGCTGACTATGGTTCGACTGGAAAATACGGTGGCTCTGCCCACCTGCATATCGAGATTGATACGGACATCAATTATCCGCAATACAGCCCGACTCTTTCACGTTCCTCGAACATTTGGAAGGCTGGGCGCGATTCTACCTTGAACCCGATGGATGTGTTTAAAGTTGATGCATCGGGACAACGTGGCTATAAACAATCATTCAGTCATGCTAAGGCCTCTGGCGCTTGGATACAACCCGACGACAAAACGACGGTCGACCTCGATGGAAATATTGTTAATGCGAAAGGCGTATGACGCACGAAACCCCACCTCAAATGAGAGTGGGGTCTTTTTTGCGTTTCACTTTTGGTTTCGCATACATCTTACGCCCGTGGCTGTGATGTAAGTATATCCATTGCCACCACGTGGATCCCCGACTCGTCACTTCACAGAGGTAACGCATTTTTCTTGGATGCACCTCGATGACTCGGAATGTAACAAGTGGATCGAGAGTAGCCGTTACTAATCGGGAATAGATGAAATTAAAAGTGTCTTCATATAATAAGAACGGTCGTTTTGTCCCAGTCATATCTTCACCTCATATCGAGCATACGTCTTGTCCGATTCATCCGGCAACCGTCCGATTTGTGAAAGGTTATTGTGACAAAAAATGATACAATAAAAAGCCCTCATCTGAGAGCTCAACCGGTCTTCGTCGTATTGGAAGGGATGTCTTCGAATCTTAACTGCAACCGTTCCTCCGTGCGTGTGACTACTTCCGCCCGGACCACTTGCTCGCCCTTCTGGATTACCCTCATCCCTTCGATATATCGCATCACTTCCATGATTTCTTCCTTCGACCCGATGATTGCCAGTTGCATATTTAGTGCCTCCCCGTGCCGCAAACAGGTGACGTGTTGTGCTCCTATACCCGCAGCGTAAAACGGCGAAACGATTCAACCCTCTCAGCCCTCAGTTCAGCCCTCAAAACTGAAACAAACTATACAAATCAATACAAACTAAAACATCAAAAATCTATAAAATAAGCGATAAAACAAAACTATTTCCTTCTATATATAGTGCAAATAAATAAATTCGAGATGGAAGGTTCGATTGGATAATCGTGACTTCAAAACCAGCGGAGCTTTGCTTCGCTGGTTTTTTGTATAATGAAATAAGGAGGCGATAACGTGACCCATCGATTTTTATTAGAGGGCCGAGACATATATTCATTTATGAATCCCATGCTTGTTATTTGCCCGAGTTGCGGGAGACAGGCTGATGTGTGGGAGAGGAATGATGAGGTACGCCTAAGCTGTCTTCATTGCGGTCATTTGCAAACAAAGGAGAGCGGTTCGAAATACGTCGGAGAACCAATCGATGTTCATTTTGGTTTGCCGCTATTTTTACAAACAGGTTATTGTGGTCATGTGTTATGGGCTTACAACCGTGAACACCTCAACTATATTAAGGATTATATTGAGGCGAAGATTCGGACGAGCGAGGGAACGAACCGTAGTCTCGAAAGTCGATTACCCGCTTGGATGAAAAGCAAGCAGAACCGTAAAGACGTGTTACGAACGATTGAAAAATTAGAGCTTATGATAGGAGGTTCAACAGCTTGAATCGACGAGAAGAACTCCAATACATAGAGAGACAACAATTGACATCGGTGATGAACGAGACAAAATGGAAGCGTCTCAATCGAGCTGTCTCTGAAGAGTTGACTTATGCGCCGCCATATCAAATAAAATACTTAGGGGAGGATACGTTGTTTCCTAGCGACTCGTTGTCCGAGTATGAAATATTGTGGGGAGAGTGGGATGAAATCTGGCTGGAGTCCCCTTTACGGTCCATCGAATGGATTCGTTTGCGACCAAGCGTACTGCTCTATAAGGGAGTGATTCTTGACCCAGATGTTTGTGATCTGTCCACTGAACTCATTTCGATTTTGGAAAGAGAAAAAATTCCGTTCATCTTGGAAAGTGAGACAATTCAGATTTTCGGTTATGTCCGGAATACCGGAATCTTTGAATCGAAATAAGATATATAACGGAATCACGTATTTTTCATGCAGCTTTTGTCGTTAAAGATGGAAGAGTCGGGTATGCTAAAAAAGAGAATGAATCATAGAAAGGAAGGTTTTACATGACACGTATTCCGCATAAAGATGATATTGACCCGAAAGATATCACTCGCATCGCCGTCATCGGTGCCGGTTGGGTCGGGGTCAGTTTTGCTTACCAATTATCCACGGCTGCGCTTTGCGAGGAGCTCGTCCTGATCGACTCGAATCATGCCAAGGCAGAAGGAGAGGCGATGGACCTCAATCATGGGATCTCATTCGCTCCGACACCGGTCCGGATTTGGGCAGGCGACTACTCGGATTGTAAAGACGCAGATATCGTCGTCATCACGGCAGGAGCCGCACAAAAACTTGGGCAGACACGGATGGACCTCGTCGAGCAAAACGCCAAGGTCGTCCGCACCGTGACCGAAGACTTGATGAAGAGCGGGTTCGACGGCATTTTAGTCGTCGCGACGAACCCGGTCGATGTGATGGCACACGTCGCCTGGAAAGCATCGGGTTTACCAAAAGAACGCGTCATTGGTTCAGGGACGGTCCTCGATACAGCACGACTCCGTTACAAACTTGGAGACTATTTCGAACTATCGCCACGAAACTGCCACGCCTACTATATGGGTGAACATGGGGATACGGGCTTTGTCGCATGGAACAACGCACGCATCTATGGGAAGAGTATCGATGAACTATTGGCGGAGAACGAGAAATATCAGTTCGAAGACTTAGAAGCGATCTATGCGGACGTACGCGACGCTGCTTACCAGATCATCGAGCATAAGAACGCCGCCTATTATGCGATTGGGGTAGGCTTGCTTCGCATCATCCGGGCCATCGTCCGAAATGAAAACTCCGTCGTGACGATTGGCGCTCACCTAGACGGCGAGTACGGGGCGAGTGACGTGCATATTGGCGTACCGGCCTTAATTGACCGAAGCGGCATTCGTAAGATCATCGAGATTGAATTGACGAACGAAGAACAACAGAAGTTTGACGCCTCGGTACAAACTATCAAAGCAGGGATTGAGAAAGTCGAGCCCGCATCCTAAAAAAAGATCCGACTGCTTAGGCAGTCGGATTGTTGGTTAAGACGCCTCTTCTTCGGCGATATCTTTCTTGTAATACTTCTCGGATGTGAAGAACTCGGTTGTCAATCGTTTCACTTCACCACTTAGAAGCAAGACGGCAATCATATTCGGGATGAGGATCATCGCTAGCATCAAGTCTAGGAAGTTCCAAATCATCTGAGCGCCTCCAATCGAACCGATGACAATCGAGACGATATAAACGGCCTTCATGATTTTTCCTGCCGTCAAACCGAATAAGTACTCGGCTTGTCGCGAGCCGTAAAAGATGATGACGATAATGGTCGAGAGGACGAAGAAGATGAGTGAGATGGTGACGAGTAAGCTTCCCGTGTAACCGAAGTATTCATTGAAAGCAATCGTCGTCAACGCTGCTGGGTCATCCATCGCTCCGTCTGCCGTCCAGACACCTGAAGACAAGACGACGAATGCGGTCGTGCTACAAATGATGAGCGTATCGATGACGATCCCGATGACGGCCCAGAACCCTTGGCGCACCGGATGGTCCGTCTGTGCCGCGGCGTGGGCAATCGGTGCCGTTCCAAGACCGGCTTCATTTGAATAGAGTCCACGGGCGAAGCCCCAACGAATCGTCTCAGCAACGGCGGCACCGGCAAACCCACCGAACGCGGCCATCGGCTCGAATGCATACGAGAAGATGAGACTGAGAACGTTTGGAATCTCAGAGAAGTTCATCAAGACGATGACGAGTCCGGCTCCGACATAGACGAGTGCCATGCCAGGGACGACGATCTCGGTGACTTTCGCGATGCGCTTCAGTCCACCAAAGACTATGATGCCCACAAGAATAGCGACGACAATCCCCGTGATGAGCGTGTTCCCATTGAACGTCTCACGGACTGCCGAGCTGACAGCGTTTCCTTGTACCATGATACTCGGAATGAGTTCGATCATGAGGGCGAAGGCGAACCACGTCGCGAGCCACTTCCAACGAAGTCCTTTTGATATGTAGTAGACCGGTCCCCCGACAAATTCGCCGGCATCATTCTTCTCACGATAGTGCACGGCCAGTACGCTCTCTGAGAACTTGATGGCCATGCCGATGATAGCGATGACCCACATCCAGAAGATGGCACCCGGTCCCCCGAACATAATCGCTGCAGGTACACCGATGATGTTCGCGGCCCCGACTGTTGAAGAGAGGGCTGACGTCAACGCTTGTCTCGGACTGATGTCGCCTTCACCTTTCGGCTTTTTGAAAATGCTGCCGAATGTTTGCTTGAATATGTAGATGGGGTAACGAAACTGAAAGAAACCGAGCTTGATAGTGAGGAAGATACCGGACAAGACGAGTAACGAGATGATCGGTACGCCCCAAAGCCAGTCGGAAACGTTCGTGACAAGAGTAATAAATTCATTCATATAACCACTCCAATTCCATTATTTTACTTAAATACTGTTTCCTAAAGTAAGGGCCTCTAAACATCTTTGACAAAATAAAGGAGGAAAATAGAATGAGAGTTGCTAAACGTTTGATTGTATCTGGACGCGTCCAAGGTGTCGGATTTCGATATTTTTCACAGGAGACCGCGCAACGATTCGGCATCAAAGGATGGGTGCGCAATCTAAGTGACGGGACAGTCGAACTTCATGTCGAAGGAACGGCGAATGAGGTAGATGCTTTCCAGCAGGCGTTGAAAGATGGCAATCGCTTTGTCGGTGTCGAACGAATCGAAGAGACGGAAGCGAACGATCAGGAATTTCGCTCGTTCGACATACGCTATTAACCGCTTACATCTCCCTGCATATGAAAGGGAGATTTTTTTGTAAAATCTACATTTCAAAAAATTAAACCTCGAATTTTGGAGATAGGGTGGTCAAACGATAGGAAGTGTGTATAATGAAATAGACCAAGCGATATATTGTCAGAAAATTTAGTTATTATTTTTTTGTTAAGTCGTTCGGAATATCAAGTGTATGGAGGTAGTTGTATGAAAAAATCGACATTGTTCCCGTTAGCGTTTACGATTTTTGCTTTATTCTTTGGGGCCGGGAACTTACTGTTCCCACCAGAGCTCGGCGCCTTGGCGGGGGAAAACCTCGTACCGGCGATGATCGGGTTCGTCATTACGGGTGTCGGTTTACCGCTTCTTGCTTTGTTCGCAGTCGCTCGGGTCGGCGGTGGGACAGACCAAATTGCTCGTTATATTCCAAAGCGTCTCGCGCTTATCTTGACAGGATTGATGTATGTAGCCATCGGACCATTCTTCGGAATTCCGCGTACGGCTGCCGTCACGTATGAAATGGGACTCGTCCCGTTTCTCGATGCTCCCTCTACTTTGACACTCGCGATGAGTTCGACCGTCTTTTTCGGGTTGACGTTCTTCTTGACGCTTCGTGCTCAAAAGTTGATTGAAGTCATCGGGCGCATCATCACACCAATCCTCTTGTTCTTGCTTGTAGCGATTGGAATCACAAACCTCATCTCGCCTCTCGGGGAACCGGGAGCTCCAGCGGAAGGATTTGAGACATGGGTGGGTGCACTCGGCCAAGGTTTCCAACAAGGCTATTTGACAATGGATGTATTCGGGGCCCTCGTCTTTGGGGCAATTGTCCTCGTCACGTTGAAAGCTAATGGATTGAGTGACCAAAAAGAAGCGTCTTCGCTTCTTCGCTCTGCAGGCATGGTGGCCGTTACCTGTTTGATGCTCGTCTATATCTCGCTCGCTTCAATCGGTGCGAATATGACAGTCGCAGAAGGAACGACGAGTGGCGCAAGCCTTCTCCAAGCGTTCGCAGGTACGTCTTACGGACAAGTCGGAATGCTCGCACTCGGATTAGCGGTCTTCCTCGCTTGTTTGACGACAGCAGTTGGCCTCATCTCAGAGTTCTCACGCTTCATCAGCAACCAGTTTGATTCTCTCAAATATCATCATGTCGTCATCGCGACAACGTTGTTTGGATTCATGATCTCACTCGTCGGTTTGAGTTCGTTGATTCAAATCGCCGTGCCGCTTCTCACGCTCCTCTATCCGGTCATGATCGCACTCGTGCTCGTATCGGTGACGGAACGTCTTCAACGAAACCCTGGTGTGGCGATGAAAGCGACAATTTATACGGCGCTCGTTCTCTCGTTCTTTGAAACGTGGAACGGCATCCAGCCTTCTGCGGTTACTTCTTGGATTGGAAACTTACCAATGGCGGATATCGGACTTGCCTGGGCAGTTCCGACGATGATCGTCTATGCGATCACGCTTCTTCTTCCGAAGGGAACGTCACAAGAATCACTCGCTCAATCACGCATCTCATAAGTCTCGCCCATCCTTTGGTCAAGGATGGGTTTTTTCTGTCTTAATTGTTTGCCTGGATGTGAACTCAAACAGTAAAATGGAAAGATGAAAAGGGAGTGACATGCGTTGACGACAAAACAAAAAAATCAATTGGCGATTCTCATGTTGAACATGTTTATCGCCGTCGCCGGGTTTGGGATTATCATCCCGATTATTCCGGATTACTTAAAGATGATTGGCGAGGGAGGGACAGCCGCCGGACTCATGATTTCCGTATTTGCGGGTGCCCAGCTCGTCATGTCACCGATTGCCGGGAAATGGGCAGACGTCTACGGGCGCCGACTCATGATCATTCTCGGTCTGATTGGATTCACCATCTCGATGGGAGTCTTCTATCTATCAGATAATTTGACGATTCTTCTCATCTCTCGTGCCATCGGGGGTGTTGGTGCAGCGCTTTTGATTCCTGCCATCTTCGCTTATGTGGCAGATATCACGACACTCGAGCAACGAGCTCGAGGGAACAGTTATATTTCCGCGGCAATGTCGCTTGGAATTGTGGTCGGACCAGGGATTGGGGGCTTTTTTGCTGAATTCGGCTTGAAGACACCGTTGCTCGTTTCAGCGATTGTATCGTTCGTCGCTGTCATTTCGTCTGTACTCCTTCTTAAGGAGCCGGACCGTGCTCCGTACGTGGCACCAAAAATAAAAGAATCTTTACCGACACAGCTGGTCATGTCGACGCGAAAACCATACTTCTTCGTATTGGTCATCAACCTCGTCATGGCGTTTGGTCTGATGGCGTATGAATCGGTACTCGGACTCTATGTCAGCGAGATGTTCAGTGCGACACCACAGGAAATTGCCATCATGGTAACCGGAACAGGGATTGTGAGTGTTATCGTTCAATTGTTTGCGGTGGACCGTCTCGTCGAATGGTTGGGTGAGACCAAGGTCGTACTTGCTTTCATCGCGCTCGCCTCATTCGGCTTCTTGTTATCTTTGTTCGCTGGTACGTATATGCTCTTCTTCGCAGTGACACTCGTGATTTTCTTATCGACATCTATTTTACGACCGGTGTTGAACACGCTCGTGTCGAAACTTGCAGGAAACGAGCAAGGTCTTGCCATGGGGATGAACAACGCTTATATGAGTATTGGGAATATTTTAGGGCCGACATTGGCGGGAATCGCCTTTGATATTGATATGCGCTATCCGTTCATGATGGGACTCGTCCTATTGCTCGTCACATACATGGGCACATGGAACTGGTCGAAACGGAAAGCGGCCGCCATTTCAGAATCGTAAAGGAGGACGCTATGATCTATGTAGGTGTGACCGGATGGGGTGACCACGATTTGCTGTATACGACCCCAGAAGAACGAAAACATAAATTATCGACATATGCGGGACATTTTCCGACTGTTGAAGTCGACTCGACCTTCTATGCGATTCAACCGGTGAAAAATTTCGAAAAATGGGATGGGGAAACACCGGATCATTTTCAATTCGTTGTGAAAGTTTCCAGGGAAATGAGCGGACATGATCGTGAGCCGAAAACGCCTTTGATTGAACTGTTTGAGCGTTATCGCGTCTCGGTCGATCCGTTAAAACGAGCGGGGAAATTAAGGGCTGTGCTCGTTCAATTGCCGCCGTGGTTCGATGTGTCAAAGCCACACCTGGATTATTTGAGAACGCTTCGTGCCGAGCTGTCAGATTACGAGATTGCCATCGAGTTTCGCAATCCGACCTGGTTCTCAGAAGCGTTCCGGGACCGGACGCTTCAATTTTTGAAGGAGCAGCGGTTCATCAACACGATTTGCGATGAACCGCAAACGAAAGAGAGCAGCATCCCGTTCGTACCGGTCGTGACACATCCTGATGTTGCGGTCGTTCGATTGCATGGACGCAATACGTCAGGATGGCTCAAAAAACCTGGAATGACGAGTCAAGAATGGCGGCATGTTCGCTGTCTGTACCGGTATAGCGAGGAAGAATTGCAAGAATTGGCGACCTCACTTCGTGAGATTGACCGTGAAGCGAAAGATGTGTATGTATACTTTAACAACAACTCGGCCGGGGATGCGGCACCGAATGCGAAGCGACTCATTGAGATCCTTGGCCTCGAGTATGAACTCGCACCGAGACAAATCAGTTTGTTTTAGAAGGAAGGGATGGCCATGACGACACTGACTATTTTTCATTACAACGATCTTCATTCAAAGTTCGACCAATGGCCGAAACTTGTTTCATTTCTAGAAGAACATCGGACGGACGACACGCTGTACTTTGATTTAGGGGATCATGCCGACCGTACCCATCCGGCGACGGAAGTGACACGTGGGAAGTTGAATGTTCGTTTGCTCGAGCGACTTCGTCCGACAGCCGTCACCATCGGGAACAACGAAGGGATTACCTTTCCTCATGATTGGCTGGCCGAACTGTATGACGAAGCGACATTTCCCATCTTACTTGGGAATGTATATGAAGCAGACGGGTCACGACCGAATTGGGTCGATGAGACGCTCGTTCTTGAGAAAGATGGTTTCCAGATCGGCCTGTTTGGTGTGACCGCTCCATATGAAGAGTTATACCCAGAGCTTGGCTGGCAGATTGAATCGCCTTACGATGCGGCGGAGCGAGCGTTGAAACAGTTGGCGCATTGTGATGTCATCATCGCGCTCAGTCACCTTGGGTTCTTTGGAGACGAGCGATTAGCTGAAATGTTTCCTGAAATCGATGTGATTCTCGGTGCGCATACACATCATGTCTTAGATGAAGGCGTGATAACGAACGGTGTGTTGATTGCACAGGCCGGAAAATATGGGAAGTACGTCGGTGAAGTCACACTGACGCTTGGCGAGTCAGGAATCGTATCGAAAGAAGCGCGCCTTCACGAACTGTCTCAGCAATCGGATAGTCCAGACACGTTGGCTTTGTTGCGCACAGAAGGGGCAGATGCCGAACGCCTTCTTGATGTCACGATTGCAGAGACGGATGGATACGCCTCCGATTGGTTCGGACCTTCTCCACTTGGTGACCTGCTCGTTGAAGGCATGGTCGAATGGTGTGCGGCGGATGTGGGGATCATCCCATCTGGGGTTGTGCTAGAAGGCCTTGCACCGGGTGGGGTGACGCTCAACATGTTGCATCGGATCTGTCCGCATCCAATCAACCCTTGTGTGCTGACATTGGACGGGGAGACGTTGGCGCGTTTCCTTCACGATACTAATGAAGAAACGTTCACGAATATGCATATCAGAGGTCTCGGGTTCAGAGGGACCGTTCTCGGAGAACCGTGTCTCTATCAAATCGAACAACGTGACGGTCAGACTTATGTGATGGGGGAACGATTGGATTTAAATCGGACATATCGTGTCGCAACGGTCGATATGTTGACATTCGGTCCGCTTCTTCCTTATTTGGCAGACCAACCGAAGCGATATTTCATGCCCGAACTTCTGCGAGATGTATTACGAGAAACAATCGTCGCCCGTCATGAAGTGATTCGAAAAGGATAGAGCGCATCGACGGGGGCATGCTATGATAACAGAGTGGAGGTGGGAGCGATGATTCGAGTGAATCGCCACGGATATACCGTCTTGGAAGAAAAACGGGACGGGTTCGATGAAGAGGCGTTTATCGCACGCTATAGTGACGTGCTAGATAAGTACGATTACATCGTCGGTGATTGGGGGCATGGTCAGTTGCGATTGAAGGGATTCTATGAACCGCAATCTAAATTGGCGACCTATGAGAACCGAATTGATCACGTGCTGGACTACGTATACGAATATTGCAACTTTGGATGTCCTTATTTCGTTTTGAAAAAAGAAACGGAAATCAACGAAGAAGAGAGTGGACCCGTCTTTGGGGGAACGAAGCAAAAACTGAAGTTGAAGCGTAAGTTTAACAAGACCGATGAATCAAAAGTGTGAAGTGCTGAGCCGTCAGCACTTTTTTTATTACATTTGATTTCCAAATATTTCGTTTAGGTAAAAAGTCGTGACTTCCGGTTTTGAGGTTGGAAAAATGTGATAAATTGTCATTAAGGATAGTTTCGTCGTTTTTTGGTTTTGATAGTGAGGTGATTTGGATGCAACATGTACAAACGACCGTCGGGGATCGGGATGACGTCCATAATCGAATTCATAACTTCGGACTCGGGATATTGGCCATGTTCTTTTTTGGTTTCCATATCATGATGACCTTTTATTTTACGGCGGCAGTCATTCTATTTGAACTCGTTCATGTGTTGATCATCCGTCGCTTTGAATATGGCCATTCGTTCTTGCGAGGCCGTGTCTTCAAAGTCACATCTCACCTTGTGTTATCACTCGGGGTGCTGTTGTTGATCTTGTCCATGTCTCAGTTCTTTTTAGGCAATGTGATGATTCGCTAAGCGGAAAGGAAAAATTCCTTTCCCTTTTTTTATGTTTTTTTGAAACGTATGGTCACCTTTTCACGTACACTAATAGAAAGACTACGAAAAAGGATGGATTACTATGAGATCTGAATGGAAACAACATGCACGACACGCCTTGAAAGGAAAATGGTGGTTGATGGCCGGATTGGCACTTTTGTTCTTCATTATTAACGGGATTCCCCAATCGCTCGCGCCTGAGATTGATCCGAATTCGACAGCGCCCCTTACATCAACAGACGCCACGTTAAGTTTCGTGTCGACCGTTCTCCAAATCTTGATTGCACCACTCGCCATCGGTTGGTCATGGCTCGCACTCGGTGTATCACGTGAAAAGGGGGCATCGCTCTCGACAATGTTCAAACCGTTCCAGACACGTTACTTCAAACATGTCATCACGTCATTCGTGATGGGTGTATTTCTCGTGTTATGGACGTTGTTACTCATCGTACCGGGAATCATCAAAGGATTCTCATATTCACTTACGCCGTACATTTTGCGCGATCAGCCTGAACTTTCCGCACTCGAGTCAATCACAGAATCACGTCGTCTCATGGATGGGCACAAGATGGAAGCCTTCATGCTCGTCTTGTCCTTCTTTGGTTGGTTCCTCGTTGGGATCTTGACGCTCGGGATCGGGTTCTTCTTCATCGGACCTTACTTCTCGACGACGTACGCGACGTTCTACGATTCGATTCGAGACAAGCAAGTTGATTCGAATGAGCCGGTGCACGGAACAGAACAAGGATTTTAAAGAAACAAACGCCTCGCTCAAGTGATTGAGCAAGGCGTTTTTGATTAGGCGTTGACTTCAGTTTTTTGTAAGTAAGGCTTCAACGACAAGTGGTGTTCGGCCACGACTTTACGAATCGTGCGTGTCTTCGAGCGCATGACGAGTGACGTCGTCTCGACGATATCATCCGTTAAGAACTTGACGCCATCGAGCAACTCACCTGACGTGACACCTGTTGCGGCGAAGATGCAGTCATCGCTCTTGACGAGGTCGTCGAGCGTGAGGAGTTGGAGTGGATCAACAATACCCATCGAGATGACGCGAGCTGATTCTTCTTCGTTCATCGGGTGAAGTCGGGCCTGCATGTCTCCACCAAGCGCTTTGACAGCTGCTGCTGTGATGACGCCTTCAGGGGCACCGCCTGTACTGATGAAAATATCAATCGGATTTGATTTGACGGCAGCTGCGATTCCGGCCGAGACATCACCATCCTCAAACAGTTTGACGCGCGCGCCGACGTTCATGACGGCTTGGCGAAGGTGTTCGTGGCGATCGCGGTCTTGCATGATCACCGTCACTTCTTCAATGCGTTTATTGTTATATTTTGCTGCTTTTTCGATGATCGACTCGAGTGGTTCATCGAGCGAGACTTTTCCTTTTAGGTTCGGACCGACGACGAGCTTATCCATGTACATGTCTGGTGCGTGGAGGAGGGCACCTTCATCCGCAACGGCGATGACGACCATCGCATCTCCGAGTCCTTTTGCGACAATGGATGTACCTTCAAGCGGGTCAACGGCGATGTCGACTTTCGGGCCGAACGTCGTACCGAGTTTTTCCCCGATGTAGAGCATCGGTGCCTCATCGAGTTCACCTTCTCCAATCACGACCGTCGCATCCATGTTCACTGTTCCGAGAACTTCGCGCATCGCTGATGTCGCTGCGTCATCGGCTTCATTCTTTTGCCCACGTCCGATCCATTTCGAAGATGCGAGTGCTGCGGCTTCTGTTGCTCGTACGATTTCTAATGCTAATTCACGTTCCATAGTGTTGTACCCTCCACGTTATCTCTATTAAATGTGTTATACTTTTTGCGGCTTAAATCCGTTGATTAGTGTATCACAATTTTATAAATGATGTAAATAGGACAGATTCTTTTCTCCTGACCGAAAAAGCATTAGTATTAACAGCAGGGGGGATCATCATGTATTTTGTGAATAGAGAGAAGATTAATCAGGCACTGGAACAAATGGAAACGATGTTAGCGCACACTGAAGAATTGAGCGGGGATGCGTTCACGGTAGAACTTGCGAAACAACGAATGGCTGTCCTCTTGATGGAAGGGGTCATCGACGTAGGGAACTCGATGATTGACGGGTTCATCATGCGAGACCCGGGTAGCTATGAGGATATTGTCGACATTTTACTCGATGAACGCGTGCTCGATGAGAAGACGGGGAATGCCGCCAAGGCGCTCGTCGGATTGCGTGCTTACTATGTTCGTGAGTTCGTCGATGCAGACGCGTCACGCTTTGATGAATGGGTGAAGACGTCGAAACAAGACTTCATAGCGTTCTCAACGCAAGTTCGTCGCTACTTAGATGTCGAACTTGGACCAGTGTCCGCATTCTTGCCAGAAAGCGAGTGATTGGATGGAACCGATAAAAGGATATTTGTTTGATTTGGATGGTACGATGTATGCAGGAACAGAGCCCGTTCAAGCTGCTGTCGATTTTGTAAACGAGTTAGAAGCGACTGGCGTCCCATACTTATTCGTCACGAATAACGCCTCGATGACACAACAGCAGATTGCGGATAAGTTGATTTCAATGGGGGCAAATGTGAAGGCAGAAAACGTCTTGACGAGTGCGATGGCGACGGCTTTTTATATTGAGAAGATGTCTCCGGGGGCAAGCGTTTATATGATTGGCGAAGACGGACTCCGCCTCGCCCTAGAATCTCGTGGGTTCCACGTCACGGACGAACCGAAAGCAGACTATGTGGTCATCGGTCTAGACCGTCACATCACGTATGAAAAGTTGGCGCGAGGGGCAATCGCCATTCGTTCAGGAGCCCGATTCATTTCGACGAATGGGGATATCGCCATTCCGACAGAACGTGGGTTCTTACCGGGGAATGGATCGCTCACATCCGTGTTGACGGTGACGACCGAGAAAGAACCGTTCTTTATCGGGAAGCCGGAACCGGTCATGATTGACATCGCACTCGACATGATTGGATTGACGAAAGAAGATGTCGTGATGGTAGGGGATAACTATCATACGGATATTCTGTTCGGAATCAACGGGGGAATCCGTACACTTCACGTCAACTCAGGTGTACACGGTCCAGCCTTTGTTCAGGAACAAGAAAAACTCCCGACCTATATGGTCGAGAGTTTAGATGAATGGAAGCATGAAAAAAAGGGATGACGAATGTCTCCCTTTTTGCTTAGAATACTTGTTCTACTTCGACGATGCCTGGTACTTCTTCGATGAGCGCGCGCTCAATACCAGCTTTTAGCGTGATTGTTGAAGACGGGCAGCTGCCGCAAGCACCCATCAAACGGAGCTTGACGATGCCTTCTTCAACATCAACGAGTTCGACGTCTCCGCCGTCACGAAGCAAGAACGGACGCAATTTATCGAGCACTTCTTGGACTTGATCAAACATTTCCATGGTATCTACCCCTTTCTCGTTCTACTTTATTCTAGCAAGTTTGAGAGTGTTTCTCAATCATTTACGCTGAGCGTTTCATCATCGGGAGTGGGGAAGATTTTTGTATAATGGTTTCGAGGGGGAATGAAGATGAAAATTACAGTGTATGGGGCAGAAGTTCAATGTGCCAGCTGCGTCGGTGCACCGAGTTCGACCGAGACGTATGAGTGGTTGCAAAGTGCGCTCGGACGCAAGTATCCGGAACAGTCCTTTTCTTTCGAGTATATCGATTTCGAACAGAGTGAGGACGAGTTTGCGCAGGCACTTAAAGACGATGAATGGTTCTACCCGCTCGTCTTGCTCGATGGGGAAGTGATTGACGAAGGGGTCGTTCAGTTACGAAAAGTGTATGCGGCGATTGAAGCGAAACAAGGATCCGTTAATCATAAAGAATAGTGAGCAGGTGGACGAACCATGCGGTTGCAAGGTTCGTTTTTTTGTTTACCTATAATTCAGAAAAAGATTTTACAACTTTTGTCTACCGGGCTAAGCTGAACATAACTTGTATAAATACTTGTCGGTCAGACGATTCAGCAGGCGAGTGAAGATTTGGCCGCCCTCTCCCAAGAAGTTATGGCCAGTTTCCAGTCGATGAACGAGCGGGCAGATGATATGAAGCATTCGAGTTCACTCACACAGACGAAGCTGCGGACGGTACTTCACTCTTCAGTGAGTGGGAAAGACACGATTTTGTCGGAGGCGGGACGCCTCGATGAAATCGCGCGTGATCTCTCCGACTCGGCTCAGGAAATCAAGGCGCTCGAAAGATTGATGAACGAGATCATGACGATTGCGGATTCGGTCAAACAAATTGCCAACCAGACGAATCTACTTAGCTTGAATGCCGCGATTGAAGCAGCACGGGCTGGCGAGCAAGGGAAAGGATTCCAAGTCGTCGCATCAGAAGTACAAACGCTCGCGAGTCAATCGAAACAAGCGGCGGAAGAGGTGGAGGATTTGGTGAAGCGTCTCACGAGTCAGATGGAAGGGACTTCGAGCCGCGTCTTATCGACCGAGCAAGAGATGAAGCAGACGATGGTACGGATTAATGATGTGACGGATGCCTTCATCCAAATTTCGGGTGATTCGGAGCATGCTGACGGGCAGATGGGGAGTCTCGCTGGTGATATCGATGAGATTGTGGAATCAATAGCCGAACTCAAGCGTGCCACGACCCAGATTGCGACGTCTTCGACACGGTTGATGGATACAGCGCAACGATTATAAAAAGAGTGGCAGTCGCCGGACTGCCACTCTTTTTATGCTTATTTAATGACTTTATGTTTCCAAAGGATACCTGATTTTAATAGTCGGGCTACTTTCCCAGTGAGTGATTGTTTCCCCATAAACACCCCAAAGCCTGCCTTCTTCCCAAGGGAACCGAGCGTCCCTTTCAGTTTGATGTCGGGTAATTCTGGATAATTGACGCCTTTCCATTTGCAAAGCAAGACTTGGACAATCTGTTCGGCTTGGGCTTCGGCGAGTTGTCCGGACGGTGCGTACGGTAAGCTCGCATTGTCACCAACGACAAACACGTCCGGCAGTCCAGGAACGAAGTGATGTTCCGTCAATTTGACACGTCCGCCTCCATCGAGCTCCCAACCTTGGTTCCGTACAACAGCGACCGGTTGAATCCCGGCCGTCCATACGGTCAAATCAGATGGGAACAAGTCTTCGTGGTTCCATAGTCCGTCAGCATCGACACGTGTGATGTTGGCATTGTTAATGACTTCGACGCCGTGCTCCTCGAACCAAGATTGTACGTACATCGAAACACGATTAGATAAGAAAGACAGGACGGATGGTCCGCGGTCGAATAAACGGACCGTCAAATCAGGTCGGCTCTCACGAAGTTCGCTGGCGAGTTCGACACCGGACAGCCCGGCACCGACGACAGAAACGACCGACCCTGGTCGTAGACCATTGATTGCTTGTTGTGTCTTACGTGACTCTTCAAGTGTTTGAATACTGTACGTGAACTCGGCGGCCCCTTGGACATTGTGATATTTGTCTTCGCACCCTAATCCGATGACAAGGTCGTCGTAGGGCACTTTTTCTCCACTCGCGAGCAGGACCATTTTGTCTTCGGTGTCGATGTCCGTGACCTGTCCGTATATGTAATCGATTTCATCCGGAAAGTCGATTCGAATATCGCGGTCCGAGACCGTTCCTGCGGCCAGTGCGTAATACTCTGTTTTCAATCCATGATAAGGCAAGCGATCGACGAGCGTGACCGAGATGTCTTGTAACTGATGTCCAAGCACTCTTTCAATCACACGCATTCCCCCGTAACCGCCTCCTAAGACGACTAATTTGCGCATAATAATCCCCCTTTGTTACTCTTCAACTGTATCATGTTATAATCTGCCGTAGAAGAACCATTTTCCGATAATTCACGTAAAGAAAGACGGTGACATATATGATGAATCCAATCATCGAATTTTGTGCCTCGAATTTGGCGATGGGCTCACAAATTGCCCGGGCTAAATTAGAATCCGATCCGGACCTTGATGTGGTCGAATACGGCTGTACAGGCTATTGTGGTGTCTGTTCCCTCGATCTCTTTTGCCTCGTTGACGGGGAAGTCGTGACGGGTGAGACGCCAGAAGAGCTCGTGACGAAGGTGTATGAAAAAATCGAAGAGATGGCATGGTAAAAAGTTTGAGGGATGACCTCAAACTTTTTTATTTCCCCCGTTGCATTTTAAAAAGAGGGATGTTATATTCTAAGAGGTTCGAATGTAGGTTGTCTGACGTTTAACAACGATAAAAAGAAAGCGTTTCAAACGGTAGGGCACATCTCTTTTCGGGTATGACACATATAATTGGTTTGTTTAATATGAAAGGAGCACAACATCAATGAAAATCATGAGTGTGGTTGGTATTTTGGCACTAATTGCAATCGCTTACATCTTCTCTACCAACCGTAAAGCCATCAAATGGCGCACGGTCTTGGCAGCGTTCGCTGTTCAATTCGCATTTGCATTCCTCGTCTTATATACGGCATGGGGACGTAAGGCGCTTGAATGGATCTCAAATGGGGTTCAAGCTGTCTTGAACACAGCGGGTGACGGGATTGCCTTCGTATTCGGAACAGCAGTCGGTGGCGACAACTTCGTTTTCGCATTCCAAGTCCTTCCGATTATCATCTTCATGTCATCATTAATCGCATTGCTTTACTACCTCGGCGTCATGCAGTGGGTCATCCGTATCCTCGGTACTGCCCTTGCGAAAGCACTTGGTACGTCACGTAAAGAGTCACTTTCAGCAACAGCGAACATTTTCGTCGGTCAAACGGAAGCACCGCTTGTCATCAAGCCGTACCTTCCTACAATGACACAGTCTGAGCTCTTCGCAGTCATGGTCGGTGGACTCGCATCGGTTGCCGGATCTGTACTTGCAGGTTATGCAGCACTCGGTGTACCACTCGAATACTTGCTCGCAGCGAGCTTCATGGCAGCGCCAGCAGGTCTTTTATTCGCGAAAATCATCGTACCAGAAACAGAAGAGTACGATGACGACATCGAGATTGTAGAAGATGAGGAAGACAGAGCGGCGAACTTCGTCGATGCAGCGGCACGTGGTGCTTCTGACGGTCTCTTCCTTGCCTTGAACGTCGGTGCGATGCTTCTTGCATTCGTTTCATTGATTGCGCTCGTCAACTTGATCCTCGGTTCAGTTGGTGGACTCTTCGGATTTGATAGCTTGTCACTCGAATTGATTCTCGGTTACGTCTTCGCGCCACTTGCATTCGTGATTGGTGTACCATGGGCGGATGCTGTACAATTCGGTAGCTTCCTCGGTCAAAAACTAGTCTTGAACGAATTCGTTGCTTTCTCTGAGTTTGCTCCAATCATCGGTTCTGGTGATTTGTCAGCTCGTTCAGAAGCGATGATCGCATTCGCACTTTGTGGTTTCGCAAACATCTCGTCACTCGCGATCCTTCTCGGTGGTCTTGGTGGTATGGCGCCAAACCGTCGTGGTGACATCGCACGCATGGGTGTTCTCGCGATTCTTGCAGGTACGCTTGCAAACTTGATGTCAGCTACATTGGCTGGACTTCTTCTTTAATCGGTATAAGAAAACGCGATCACTTCGGTGGTTGCGTTTTTTAGTATGAGAAGGATGTATGTATGGTGATGTTTGGCCACTTGGCGGACCAGTTCTTTTGCTGCAACCGCTCCAGATAGATGGGATGCTTTGAAGAGTTCGAATCAAAGGGTGGTGTCGGTATAACGTGCATGTTGATCAAGTCGTGAATGCCGTGTGGGGCAGCGAGGATGAGGGAACCATCCGATTGAAGACGTACCCCGATCGCGGTGACGGTCTCAGGAAAATGTGCCAACGCATCGACCGATGAGGCATAGGGTGGAAGGTTGTTGACGTGATGCATTCTCGCTTGATTTTTGACAGACCAAGGTACATCGGGGATGAGGCGGAATAATCGCTCTTCGAGTTGTTTTTCGACTGCTTCCTCTGGTTGGTTTGGGTCGAAATAAATCACATCTACATCATCTGTTTTAGTCGATGTTTCGTATCCGTGAAGGTGGTCCCAGACTTTTGAACGAATATATCCCGCACAAATCCAACAATCCGGTAAATCGAGGTTGGCGACGGCGTGGAGAAGCTTTATGAGCTCGGCGTCTTGTTTTAGAAAATGAACCAAATCCTGTTCGTCTGTCATGATGAATACCCCTCCTTACAATATGGTTAAAAAAAGCACCTAGGCAACGCCTAGATGCTCGTATATCGATTATGCTTGAAGTTGTACGCGTTGACGTTCGATCCACGGCTTCAATTTCAAGAAGAGTGGGACGAAGAGCGCGCTGATCAAGATCGCTTTAATCAAGTTGAACGGTAAGATCCCGTAAAGGACAAGATCCGTTTTCACCGCCGGGTCGGCCATGTCTGCCATTCCGAAGAAGAAGGCGTAGGCTGGCAAGATGACGAGATAGTTTAAGATGGCGAGACTAAGAGCCATTGTGATTGTACCGGCAAGTAATCCAGAAGCGAGTGCTTTGTTTGACTTGCGCTTATGGTAGAACCAGGCAACTGGGTACATGAATGCGACACCTGCGAAGAAGTTTGCGACTTCCCCGACTGGAACACCGCCACCGTTAAAGACGTAGTACAAGACGTTTTTCAAACCGACGACCACGACTCCTGCGAGTGGGGAAAAGACGATTCCGGCAATGAGTGCAGGAATGTCACTAAAGTCCACTTTAAGGAATGGCGGTAAAAATGGGAGCGGGAAGTTGAATAGCATGAGTACGAACGAGATCGTCCCGAGCATCGCCAAAGTCACCATTGTTGTCAGTCGTTTGTTGCGCGTAGTTTTCATCAGAATCTCTCCTTTAGGTCGCTCCTCGATGAATGGCATCCGTCGCATATAAAAACCCGATTGCAATGAAGACAATCGGGAGAGTTTACGCGCATACGAAATAGATGTTTTCCGAGGTGGAAAAGTCCACGTCAAAGAAAACATCCGGATATCGGTCGGATGCCGCCATCTTCTCCCATCCAGACTATACTGTCGGCTTTCGAATCTCACGAAATCAGCAAGCAACGCCTTGCTCGCTCACGGGCTGAGAAGAATATATTCTTCAATACCGCCGGTCGGGAATTTCACCCTGCCCCGAAGATGGAACGATTTAATTTTTTTTGTTACAGTTTAGTTATACAAGATAATCCACAAGATGACAAGTCAATTGACTTGAATTGAAGATATATGAGGAGGAATTCAGATGATTCATTTAACAGAGTCAGCCGCACTTCAAGTGCTAGAGATGATGAAACAGACGGAACGCCCGGATGCGCAATACTTGCGAGTGAAGGTACAAGGTGGCGGATGTACAGGACTTTCATACGGGATGGGCTTCGACGAGGACAAGACGGACAAAGACATTCAATTCGACCATCATGGTGTCCGCGTCATCGTTGCGGAAGTGGATCATGGGGTCGTTGATGGCCTCGAGATTGATTATAAGCAGTCGATGCTCGGTGGCGGTTTCACAATTAAAAACCCAAATGCGATTGCAACATGCGGTTGCGGTTCGAGTTTCCGGACAGCGACGAATGCAGGTACGCCAGGAGAATGCTAAAGAATAAGAACCGATCGCGATTGCGATCGGTTCTTATTCTTCTTCTGTCAAAATCAACCGAATGACTTTTGCAGTTACGTCGAGTTCGATGTGATGTTGCCAAGGCCGAAAGCCTGTGATTGTACATGTGTCATTCGTGATGCGGAATGAGCAGACGCTCTCTTCCTCTTGGTCGAGGACAGAGTAACGACTGAAATCAGATAAGCTCTGATAGATCGCATACTGTGGTGGTAGTTCATACGTCCATCCCTTTTCTAACATGATTTGGTGCATATTCGGGTCCCCCTAACGAGTCTTTACTTATAAGGATAGCAAGAATACGAGTGAAAGTGGTAGATTAGTCTGTTTCTTTGAAGGGAAAATGAATAGGGACGTCATTACAAATGGGAGGATTCAGGGTTATGAGAAAAGTATTGATATTCGGAGGGTCACGTTATTTCGGAAAACGGCTCGCATTGCGACTTGCTGAAGCAGGGGACGATGTGACGATTGTGACGAGGGGGCAACTACAGGTACCGGAGGCTGAAGGGATTCGGTCTGTCAAAGGGGACCGGCAATCGGTCGCGACGATGAAAGACTTGGCACGTGAACGGTACGACCTCGTCTATGACAACATTTGTTTTACTCCGTATCAGGCAAAAATCGCCTCGGATGCGTTCATGGACAAAGTCGGGAAATATGTGCTCACGTCGACGATGTCGGTTTACGCGCCTGGGCCTGACCTGAAAGAGAGCGACTTCAATCCGCTCCATTACGAATATCATCTTGAATCCGAACATGACTACGGACAAGGGAAACGCGAGGCGGAATCTTTCTTCTTCCATCGCGCCTCTTTCCCGGTGGCGACCGTACGATTACCGATCGTGGTAGGTCCGGATGACTATACAGACCGGTTGAAGTTTTATGTAGATGCAATCCGGAACGAGGAACCGGTTGTCTTGCATCACCCGGAAGCGAAGATGGGCTTCATCTCGAGTGCGGAAGCAGCAGCATTTTTAGAATGGGTGGGACGTGCGAACGTGACCGGTCCTTTCAACGCTGCAAGTGACGGGCTCATCTCCATGGGTGCTTTAATGGAGCGAATCGGCCAACACGTCGGAAAACCCGTCCATATTATAAAAGATGGAGACTCGTCGCCGTATGATTCGGATGTCGACTATTATATGTCGATTGCTGAGGCGAAGAAGGCGGGCTTCGTGTTCACGCAACTCGATGACTGGCTTGACCGGGTCATCATTCAGACGCTCAAAAAATAACCTTTTTTGTTAAACATTGAGCTGTTTTCGCAAAAGGATTTTTTCGCGACCATTTTTATCTATATTGACTGCTTTGACATCGAAACCATGACGAATATTTAAGAGTAACATTTGTCGCCAACGATTCATCGTCTTTGTTTCAATCGATTTATAGTTTTGATTTTTAGCCCATTCGTGCTGTGTCTCCATTAACCGTGAGGCGATACCGAGATTACGAGAAGCAGGTTTGACGGCTCCCATCCAACTATAAAAACAATCTTCATTGAGAGGATAGCCAATCTTGTAGCCATGAATCTCGTTGTCAATAATCGCTAAAGTAAAAAATAAATTTGTTTTACGTATTAACTTTTGATGAAAGTGATTTATATCTCCAAAAACCTCTTGATGGATCGTGTATAGTTCATCGCGCATTTTATTGGTAATTGTATTTGTTGTGACTATATTCATGTTAACCTCCCTTGCAAGACAAAACTGAACCCCTGTGCATGGGAGCGACAGGGGTTCAGTGTTTATTTCCCAGCAAATACAGATGTCGAGTGTTGCGGATGACGAGCTGTCGGATCCACGAGCTGTTTCACTTGGTTGATGGCGATTGGGGCTTCACCGAAACCGGTCGCAATCAATTTTACTTTCCCTTCGTATGTCGCGATATCACCGCAAGCAAAGATGCCGGCAACGGTCGTTTCCATACGTGAATCGACACGGATTGTGTTTTTCTCGAATTCCATTCCCCAGTTCTTGATTGGACCGAGCGATGAAACGAATCCGTAGTTACAAATCAAATCATCGATTTCAACGATTTTTGATTCGCCATCCTTATCTGTCAATTCGACAGATTCGATGTGTGTCTCACCAGACAGTGACTCGATGTTATAAGGCGTGAGGACGTTAATCGTCGATGCCTTCATCTGTTCTACCGTATGTTCATGAGCACGGAAGCGGTCACGACGGTGAACGATGTGGACTTCTTTTGCGATTCCTTCAAGCATGAGTGCCCAGTCGACGGCTGAATCGCCACCGCCGGCAATCATGACACGGCGATCACGGAATTTCTCCATGTTGTCGACAAAGTAATGAAGGTTGGCATAATCTTCGCAGCCATCAAGCCCGAGTGGACGAGCCGAGAAGGCACCGTTTCCGGCTGTGATGATGATGGCTTTCGTATGATATTCTTCTTTATTTGTTGTCAATACGAACGTGCCGTCCTCGAGACGTTCGACCGTTTCCACCGTTTCACCGAGACGGTAATCTTGTTCGAACTGGTCAGCCTGAGCTTTTAGTTGATCGATCAAGTCCTGTGCTTTTACTTTCGGGAAACCGGCAATATCATAAATATATTTTTCAGGATAGAGCGTTGACAACTGACCACCAAGTTGCGGTAAGCTTTCAATCAACGTCGTATCGAGTTGGCGCATGCCTGCATAAAATGCGGTGAACAGTCCGACCGGGCCGCCACCGATGATGATTACATCTTTCGTCGTCTTCATCGAATTCCTCCTCAAAGCGTATACATCTATTATAGAGAGTTTATTGAATTAAATCCATTCAGTACAAACATGCAACACTTTCAAAAAAAATTCAAGAAGATAAGCTTTTCCATTGAGAATTCAATTTAAAGAGCGTACAATGAAACAGAAGCAATTGTGAACAGATGTTGAACAAGAATAGGCTTTATTGTGAACGTCTATGTGAAGAAACACACAACATAGTTGTTCAAAAAAACAAAACTTTAAACAAGGTGGAAATGAACATGAAACGACCTAACATTGTTATTCTTGGTGCGGGCTTCGGTGGACTCATCACAGCCGTCAACCTTCAAAAGACACTCGCTGCAGGTGATGCGAACATCACGCTCATCAACAAGCATGATTATCACTACCAAACGACATGGCTTCACGAACCAGCTGCTGGGACGATGAACCCAGACCAAGCGCGCATCTACATTAACGATATTGTGAACCCGTCACGTGTGAAACTTGTCAAAGGGATCGTCGATCGCGTCGATACTGCTACCAAACAAGTCACGCTCGAAGATGGTTCTGTCGTCGAATACGACTATGTCGTCATCGGTCTCGGCGGTGTACCTGAAACGTTCGGTATCCCAGGCTTGAAAGAACATGCGATGACAATCAGCTCGTTGAACAGTGTTCGTAAAATCAAAGAGCACATCGAATATTCATTCGCTCAATATAAAACAAACGGTTCTTCAGACAACTCGTTCGTGACGATCGTTGTCGGTGGTGCCGGATTTACAGGAATCGAATTCCTCGGTGAAATCGTCAACCGAATCCCTGAACTTTGCAAACAGTATGACGTTCCACGCGAAGCGGTTCGCATCGTCAACATTGAAGCGGCACCAACAGTTCTTCCTGGTTTCGACCCAGAACTCACGACATACGCACAGAAATGGTTGGAGCGTAACGGTGTCGAGATGAAACTCGGTAACGGAATCAAAGGTGTCGAGCCAGGTGTGGTGACATTCGGTCCACTTCAAGGTGACACGACAGAAACGATTCGTGCCAACACGATCATCTGGACAGGTGGCGTAAGTGGTAGCCCGATCATCGAAAAATCAGGATTTGAAGCGGTCCGTAACCGTGTCATGGTGGAAGCGGACAACCGTGCACCAGGTCACGACAACGTCTTCATCATCGGTGACTGCTCAGCGGTCATGGACCCTGCATCGAACCGTCCATACCCACCGACGGCACAAATCGCGACACAACAAGCGCACAACGTTGCGAAAAACATCGCGGCACTTATCAATGGCAAATCGACTTCGAAGTTCACTTACGAGAGCAAAGGAACAGTTGCTTCACTCGGTCATAACGATGGAATCGGAATCGTGATGGGCAAAAAGATCTTCGGTCGCAACGCTTCATTCATGAAGAAAGTCATTGACAACAAACACTTCATCGAATTGAAAAAATACGGACTCGTCCTTAAAAAAGGGAAGTTCTAATTTCATGATTGCATGGCTCGTTCTGTCTCAGAACGGGCTGTTTTTCTTTCGAAATTGTCATAGGAAGTTCTTTGACCTCGTTGGTCGAAATTTTGTATAATGAAGAGCGGACAAGGGGGGCAACACATGCATATTATCCAAGCAGTCATTGGAGCCGTTTTATATATGACGATTTTTTTCAGTATCGGCTTCATCTTGAATATGTTACTTAAAAAGACATGGACACTCGTGTTCATTTATCCAATTTTTGTCATCATGATGATTGATAATGTCAAACTTTCGAGTTACGTGACCGAGACATCGACCGCGCTTACGAGTGTCTATGAAGGACTCGTCGGGTTGCAACTTCTCGATTTATTCATGCTCGGCTTTGGATTGCTCGGTGCAATTCTAGCTGGTGTGACGATTCGTTTCTTACGAAAGAGCGGTTATTCAATGTTTTAATTGGCGACAGAAATGTTCGCCTTTTTTGTTTTGTCCCTACTTTTTTAGGGCATGAACCGATATACTAGATAGCGAAACGATTTTTAGTAAGGGATGCGATGCGAATGACATTACCGATGTATACGATCAAAAAAGTGTTGAATAATAGCGTTGTCATTTGTCAACATGATACGGATCCGGAAGTCATTCTACTCGGGAAGGGGATTGGCTTTGGCAAAAAACCAGGCGACCTCGTCGACCCGGCCAGCGTCCCGGAGAAAGTGTATCAACTGACAGATAAAGAAGAGCAATCTCAATATCAAGAACTCGTCAAACATGTCGACGAGGACTTCATTGCGTTCATGCAAGAGATTGTCTGCTTCATTGAGACGAGTACGGGCAAGAAAGTCGATGAGCACATCCATATCGGTTTGACGGATCACTTGTTCTTCACGATGAAGCGAATCGAACAAGGGATGGAAGTGACGAATCCGTTTTTACTTGAAACGGAATCGCTCTATCCAAACGAGTTTGCGCTCGCGGAACGGATCGTCGATATGTTTCATGAACGATTGAACGTTTTGCTCCCGGATGCGGAAACAGGGTTTATCGCCCTTCATATTCACTCGGCGACGACGTTCAAAAACGTCCTCGAGGTCAACCGTCATAATCAAATCATCGGGCAAATTGTTCAGACGATTGAGAGTCATTTGAACGTGAAAATGGACCGGACATCACTCGATTATAAGCGCTTACTTCGGCACTTAAGGTACGCCGTTGAGCGGGTCGCGACAGGTGAGACGGTCGAGGCACCACAAAAAATTGAAAAGGTGTTGCGCGACGAATATCCGCTATGCTATAGTACTGCTTGGGAGCTGATGGGCATCATGGAACGCGAATTAAAGCGTCCTGTCCCACGAGGTGAAGCGACATATTTGACGATGCATCTCCAGCGCCTAACAAGTAGATAAATGATACCACGTGTCTTACGTGTTACTGATTCGATCAGGCATGAGTAAGGAGTGGAACGTTATGTGATGTCTCCATTGGGAGAGGTCTACGTTCTATCCTTATTCATGCCTTTTCTGTTTTTATAAACGTGATTTATGAAAACGTTTAGATACGTCGGTTGTCTGACATCTACGCCGCTATCATATTGTTTATACGTACTTAAAAAAAGGAGGAAATGTTGATGTTTAAGCAGATCTTTGGTGTTCTTCAAAAAGTCGGTAAAGCACTTATGCTTCCTGTTGCGATCTTGCCGGCAGCCGGTCTTCTTCTTGCGTTCGGTAACGCAATGCAAAACCCACAACTTACATCACGCGCTGGTTGGTTAACGAACGAAGGCGTCGTGAAATTCGCTCAATTGATGGAGCAAGCAGGTGGAATCATCTTCTCGAACTTGGCGCTCTTGTTCGCAGTCGGTGTCGCCATCGGTTTAGCAGGTGACGGCGTAGCCGGACTTGCGGCAATCGTTGGATTCTTGATCATGAACAAAGTCATGGGTGTTTGGCTCGAACTCACACCTGAAGTATTGGCACAAGGTGACCCGGCTTACGCGAACGTACTCGGTATCCCAACGCTCCAAACAGGGGTATTCGGAGGGATCATCATGGGTCTCATCGCCGCATGGGCCTATAACAAGTACTTCAATATCGAATTGCCACAGTTCCTTGGTTTCTTCGCTGGTAAACGTTTCGTTCCAATCGTAACAGCAGTTGCAGCCGTCGTTGCTGGTTTCGTTTTACTATTAGTATGGCCACCAGTTCAGCACGGATTGAACTCATTCTCAAACTTCATGTTGAATGAAAACCGTACATTCGCAGCGTTCATCTTCGGTTTAATCGAACGTTCATTGATTCCATTCGGTCTTCACCACATCTTCTACTCACCGTTCTGGTTTGAATTCGGTTCATACACAGATGCAGCGGGTAATGTTGTACGTGGTGACCAAGCGATCTTCTTCGCACAAATTCGTGATGGTGCTGAATTGACAGCAGGTACGTTCATGACTGGTAAATTCCCGTTCATGATGTTCGGTCTTCCTGCAGCAGCACTCGCAATGTATCACGAAGCACGTCCTGAGCGTAAAGCGGTTGTCGGTGGTCTCTTGGCTTCTGCTGCCCTTACATCGTTCTTGACTGGTATCACAGAACCAATCGAGTTCTCATTCTTGTTCGTAGCACCACTTCTCTTCGCAGTACACGCGGTATTCGCAGGTCTTTCATTCATGACAATGCACATCTTGAACGTGAAAATCGGGATGACGTTCTCGGGTGGTTTGATCGACTTCTTGCTCTTCGGTGTTCTTCCAGGTCGTACGGCTTGGTGGCTCGTTATTCCAGTCGGTCTCGTGTTCGCGGTTATTTACTACTTCGGATTCCGCTTCGTTATCCGTAAGTTCAACCTTAAAACTCCAGGTCGTGAAGATGAGGTTGTTGAACAATCAACAGCTACTGGTTCGGAACTTGCACAAGATATCCTCGTCGGTCTTGGTGGCTCACAAAACATCAAACACCTCGATGCATGTATCACACGTCTTCGTGTCGAAGTTAAAGACAAAGCAAACGTAAACAAAGATGAGTTAAAACGACTTGGCGCTTCTGGTGTCCTTGAAGTTGGTAACAACATTCAAGCAATCTTCGGACCACGTTCGGACGCATTGAAATCAGAAATCCAAGCGGTCATCGCTTCAGGTAACGAAAAGAAAGTCAACTAATTGATGACCTAGACCAATCCTTCGGGGTTGGTCTTTTTCTTTTATATGAAACGGTTTCATCCAAACGTTAGAGGGAAAAAGTAAGTATTCTGACAAAGGAGGGAACCATGATGTGGAAGAAAGTGTTTGGAGTTTTACAACGGATCGGGAAAGCACTCATGCTTCCGGTTGCGATCTTACCGGCAGCCGGTCTTCTCTTGGCGTTTGGTACCGCATTCCAAAACCCGGACCTCGTTGAATTGCTCCCGTTTCTGGCGAATGACTCACTTGTCCTGATTTGGCAAGTCATGACAGATGCCGGGGACATCGTCTTCGCAAACTTAGGGTTACTGTTTGCCGTCGGGGTCGCGATCGGCCTGGCGAACGGGGACGGGGTTGCTGGTCTAGCAGCCATTGTCGGTTATTTGATCATGAACAAAGTCATTAGCACATGGAATGGGATTACCGCGGAAATCGCTCAAGGTGATCCGCAGTATGCCACCGTTCTCGGTATTCCGACACTCCAAATGGGGGTATTCGGGGGGATTATCGCAGGTCTTGTTGCAGCCTATGCGTACAACAAGTATTTCAACATCAAGTTGCCAGATTTCTTAGGGTTCTTTGCAGGGAAGCGGTTCGTCCCGATTGCGACGGCCGCATTCAGTTTGATTATCGGGATTGCGCTCGCATATATATGGCCACCGATTGGGAATGTGATCAACACGTTCTCAAGTACGGTCATCGAGGCAAACGTTGCCTTATCAGCATTCATCTTTGGATTAGTAGAACGTTCCTTGATTCCGTTCGGTCTTCACCATATTTGGTATTCTCCATTCTGGTTCCAATTCGGGGAGTATACGAACCAAGCAGGTGATCTCGTACAAGGTGACCAGCGGATCTTCTTCGCACAACTGCGTGACGGCGTGGAATTCACAGCCGGTACGTACATGACCGGGAAATTCCCGTTCATGATGTTCGGCTTACCAGCAGCCTGTCTCGCCATGTTCCACACGGTTCCGAAAGAACGGCGGAAAGACGTCGAGGGTCTCTATTTCTCGGCTGCCCTTACGTCATTCTTGACAGGGATCACAGAACCAGTCGAATTCTCATTCGTTTTCGTTGCACCACTTCTCTTCGGAATTCACGCCGTCTTTGCCGGTCTCTCCTTCATGACGATGCATTTACTGAACGTCAAGATTGGGATGACCTTCTCTGGTGGTCTCATTGACTATCTGCTCTTCGGGGTCCTGCCGAACCGGACGGCCTGGTGGCTCGTCATCCCGGTTGGTCTCGTCTTTGCGGTCATCTACTACTTTGGATTCCGGTTCGCTATTACGAAGTTTGACCTGAAAATTCCTGGACGTGACGTGCAGACTGGCACGAAAGGGGACAAAGCGGGGATTGGGGACGACTTGCCATATGAAGTGCTCGTCGGACTCGGTGGTCCTGAAAACATTAAACATTTAGATGCATGTATCACGCGACTTCGTGTCACCGTCAATGACGTGAAACAAGTTGACAAAGACCTTCTAAAAACGCTCGGTGCCGCTGGTGTCCTTGAAGTAGGAGACAATATCCAAGCCATCTTCGGACCAAAATCGGACACGCTCAAATCACAAATCGCGACCATCATCGAAGGTGGCGAATACAAACCGAAAGAAAAAGTAGAGAAGGCAGTCATTACACCGGAAGCGGCTGAACAAGCCGATCATCGCTTCTTGGCTCCGATGTCTGGTGTCCTGTTATCACTTGATGATGTGCCGGATCAAGTCTTCTCGGGTCGCATGATGGGAGAAGGGTTTGCGATTGAACCAAGTTCCGGACAGGTCGTTTCGCCGGTGACCGGTCAAATCACGACATTCTTCCCGACGAAACATGCGATTGGCATTTTGGCTGACGATGGACGTGAACTATTGATCCACGTCGGTCTCGATACGGTCAACCTGAAAGGGGAAGGATTCACAGCGAGAGTCGAAGAAGGCGCCCGGGTCGAAGCGGGAGACGTCCTTCTCGAAGTCGACCTCAGCGCGATTCGTGATAAAGTGCCGTCACTGATTACACCAATCATTTGGACGAACGGGGACGGAAAAGTCGTCGTCGTACCATTCGGTGAGACTGTCGTCGCGGGTGAAGCGCTCGACTTTAGAGCCGATGACAGAGGACCAGAATAAATGATTACGAGCCGCTCCTATCATGGGGCGGCTCGATTTGTGTAGTTACTTCAATGTGCCTTATTCCGGAAAAGCAGAATCCCCCTTATAGTGAAGGAGAATTCTCACGAAAGAAGGGGTACAAATGAAACAATCCATACAATTGAATCACGGTCAGAAAGCCATTCCTACTATTGGACTTGGCGTCTTCAAAGTTAAAGATGGGGATACAGTCATGGATGCCGTCGTCGAGGCGATTCGTCAAGGATACCGTCATATCGATACGGCAGCCGTTTATGAGAATGAAGAGGGGGTCGGTGACGGAATCCGAAAAGGAATGGAAATCGCAAATATTTCCCGGGAAGATTTATTTATCACATCGAAACTATGGAACGCTGATCAAGGTTACGATGCTGCCATCTCCGCCTACGAGGCGTCACTCGTTCGTCTTGGATTGGAACAGTTAGATTTGTATTTGATTCATTGGCCGGTGGAAGACAAGATGGTCGAGAGTTGGCGTGCCCTCGAAACGTTGTATCGAGAGGGACGTGTCGGGGCAGTCGGGGTGAGTAACTTCCAAGTCCATCACCTCGAGACATTGGCTGCAAACAGTGACCTCGTTCCAGCCGTGAACCAAGTTGAACGGCATCCGTTGCTTCGTCAAACCGAGTTAGCATCGTATATGAGCGAGCACGGCATCGTACCGGTCGCTTGGGCACCGCTTATGCAGGGAGGGTTGTTCGAAGAGCAGACTTTAGTAGAGGTCGCAAAGGAAGTCGATCGTTCCGTCGCCCAGGTGTTGTTACGGTGGCATCTCCAAACGGGATGGGTGATTATTCCAAAATCCATCAAACCACATCGAATCGCAGAAAACTTCGATGTTCATGACTTTGAATTGACCAAAGATCAAATGGAACGAATCGACTCACTCGACCGATATCAACGTGTCGGTCCAGACCCAGATGATTTTGATTTCTAATGCAGTATATAAAAAAGTCCTTCTCTCGAGTGAGAGAAGGACTTTTGCCATTATTTCTTAATGTCGAACTTTTCGCTAAGGAAGTTCACGACTTCTTCAGCTGTGTCCATGTTGAGGACTTCGTTGACGATTGCTTCTGTTTCCGACTTCGTCAAGCGTTTCACGAGGCTACGCGCACGAAGGACGCTTGAAGCGGACATCGAGAATTCGTCGAGACCAAGACCGAGAAGGATTGGAATCGCGAGTTCTTCTCCAGCCATCTCTCCACACATGCCGACCCATTTGCCAGCTTTGTGTGCTTCAGTGATGACATTGTGGAGAAGGTTCAAGATGGCAGGGTTGAACGGTTGGTACAAGTAAGAAACTTTTTCGTTCATCCGGTCAGCCGCCATCGTGTATTGAATCAAGTCGTTCGTTCCGACTGAGAAGAAGTCGACTTCTTTTGCGAATTGTTTCGCCATGACAGCCGTTGATGGAATTTCAACCATCATTCCAGTCTCATATTGTCCGACTTCGATTCCTTCTTCTTTCAACTTCGCTTCTTCTTCGAGAAGAAGGGCTTTCGCCGCGCGGAACTCTTCGAGTGTCGCAATCATTGGGAACATGATGGCGAGGTTCCCGTGAGCTGAGGCGCGGAGAAGGGCACGAAGTTGTGTGCGGAACAAATCTGTTTCCTCAAGGCAAAGGCGGATGGCACGATAGCCGAGGAACGGGTTCATTTCTTTCGGGAGGTCAAGGTATGACAACTCTTTGTCGCCACCGATGTCGAGTGTACGGATGACGACTTGCTTGCCTTCCATGCCTTCAAGAACCGTTTTGTAAGCTGTGTATTGCTCTTCTTCAGTCGGGAACGTTTCAGAGTCCATATATAGGAACTCCGTACGATAGAGCCCGATTGCATCTGAACCGTTTTTCAAAACGCCTTCGAGGTCGTTCGGTGTCCCGATGTTCGCAGCAAGCTTCACTTTGTGACCGTCCGCTGTGATTGACTCTTCGTTGACGAGTTGCTTCAACTCTTCTTTGTACGCTTCAAAATCAGCACGTTTGCCTTCGTATTCTTTGACGAGATCTTCTGAAGGGTTGACGAAGACGTCACCTTCTGTTCCGTCGATGATGACGAGGTCACCGTTTTTGATTTCTTCAAGGGCCACTTTTGTTCCAACTACTGCCGGAATTTCAAGTGAGCGTGACATGATGGCAGAGTGAGACGTACGTCCGCCGATGTTCGTCGCGAATCCTTTGACGTATTTACGGTTAAGTTGTGCCGTGTCTGATGGTGTCAAATCTTCGGCAATGATGATGACTTCTTCTGAAATCGAAGCTGGAGTCACGAATGTCACTCCGAGAATGTGAGCCATGACACGTTTTGTGACGTCACGAACATCAGCTGCACGTTCGCGCATGTATTCGTTATCCATTGATTCGAAAATCATGATCATCGTTTGGGCGACTTCGTCAAGTGCCTTCGCTGCGTTCATGTTTTCGCTTTCAATTTTGTCGTTCACTTGCGATACGATTTCTGGGTCCTCAACGATTAAAAGGTGAGCTGAGAAAATCTCGGCTTTGTCTGGACCGAGCTCACGAAGTGTATGTTCGCGAATGGCTTCAAGCTCCGTTTTAGATTGTGCGATCGCATCTTGGAAGCGAGCCTTTTCTGCAGCGACATCTTCAATCTTGTGTGATGGGATATCGAATGAAGGTGTCTCCATGACGAATGCTTTTGCAACTGCAATTCCTGCAGATGCACCAATACCTTTAATGTGTGACATAAGCGTAGTCCCTCTTTTCAAAGAAATAGTGTACTTTCCTGCCTCGTTACTTCATACCCGAAAAGAAAAAAGAATTAACGAGAACGGAGAAAGTTAAAGTAGCAACGGTCTACGACTAGGGGAAGCCTCGACCAGTCAAATTGGCCTCACTTCACGATGAAGAGAAGCCCGATTGCGTACTTTCTTATCCTATCATAAAATAAAACAACGTCACAACGAGGAGATAGCCCATGAATTCGAAGATTTCTTGACTCTTACGCATACTATTTCATTATTTTGGAGAAGTTCGTTATGCTTACCATATATATAGAAGGGAAGTGGCAATATGTATCAAATTGCTCAATTAAATTGGACCGATTCTTACGAGACAATCGTCGTCGGAATTGGAGCGGCTGATTCTATCGATGAGGGACTCGACACATTGTTTGATGGACGCGTCAAAGCGCTTATTCAATCAGGAGACCTCTCTACGAAGACGGGGGAAGTGACAATCCTTCCGACATTCGCCGGTGAGACGACCCGTGTTTTATTTGTCGGACTTGGTCAACGAAATGACATGACGACCGAGAATGTTCGGAATTGGTTCGGGAAAGTCTCGAAACTGATCAAGTCACGTGGATTGAAGGACGTCGCCGTAGCGCTTGATACGTTTACGGATGGTGCCGCACGCATATTCACAGAAGCGTATGAAATGGCGACCTATGCCCATCCTACATATAAGTCTGCTCCAAATGAAACGGTCGAAGAACCGACGATCACGTTGCTCGGTGACGTGGACCAGACGGATATCGATGCGGGTGTGGCTTATGGGAAAGGGGTCAATGTCGCTCGAACGTTGACGATGATGCCGGCCAATATTTTGACGGCGGAGACGTTAGCGGATTACGCGGTTGAGTTGGCAAAACGTCATGATTTCAAATACCGCATTCTTGAAAAAGAAGAGATGGAAGGACTAGGTATGGGGGCATTGCTCGCAGTCAACCAAGGGTCGACGATTCCGCCAAAATTGATTGTACTCGAGTATCGTGGGGCAGAAGAAGCTCCGATTGCCGTTGTCGGGAAGGGTGTCACGTTCGACACAGGCGGCTATTCAATCAAGCCGAAAGATGGCATCGTCGGGATGAAAGGGGATATGGGTGGCGCTGCTACCGTCCTCGGATTGTTCGAGACCCTCGGATTGACGCGACCAAAACGGAACGTGATTGGCATCATCGGTGCGACCGACAATATGATTTCTGGAGATGCGTTCAAACCAGATGATGTGATCACGGCCATGAACGGGAAGACGATCGAAGTATTGAACACGGACGCTGAAGGACGTCTTGTATTAGCGGATGCGGTCACGTTTGCGAAAACGTATGAACCAAAAGCCATCATCGATGTGGCTACGCTCACAGGTGGCGTTCTCGTCGCCCTCGGGACAGACGTGACGGGCTGTCTAACGAACGACGATACCCTCTATCGTTCTCTTGAAGAGGCGAGCCGTGAGACGAACGAACTCGTGTGGCAGATGCCATATTTCGATGTCTTCATCGACAAGGTGAGAAAATCGGAAGTTGCCGACTTGAACAACTCACCAGGTCGTTTCGGGCATATGATTTTTGGTGGCGCATTTGTCGGTGAGTTTGTCGGCGATACACCATGGCTACATCTCGATATTGCAGGAACGAGCGAACGAGCGGCAGCGAATGACCTCGGTCCGAAGGGGCCGACGGGTGTCATGGTTCGAACCCTCGCACGGATGATTGAATCGTGGGAGCGGTAAGAGCAGGTGGCGTAATCGGTTTGGCGATTCTGTGTGGCCTATGCTACACGGTTTGGCCGAACCGTATTTGGTTAGGGAGTACAGTGTTTCTCGCCGTATTTGGCGTGTTGATGATGTTACAGGAGGTACGACATGGTAGGAGTAGGAATTGATGGTGCACGTGGCGGCTGGGTACGGATCACATATGACAGCATCTCACTTTGTTTAACGATTTCGGAGACGTTGGAGGAGTTGCTGATTGATGGTGCCATGCATTTTGTGGATATGCCGAAAGATTTAGGAACGGTCGACCATCCGAGCCGCGAATGCGATGCGTGGATGCGTTGCCGACTCAGCCAACGAAAGTCGTCCGTCTTCACTCCGCCGATTCAAGAGGTGTTGCAAGAAGCGACTTATGAGGAAGCGAATGAAAGGAGTCGGGCGTTGGTTGGCAAAGGAATTAGTAAACAAGCGTGGAATCTTGTTCCCCGGATCCGTGAGTTTCAGCAGGTGAAGGCATCTGACGTTTACGAATCACATCCGGAAGTTTGTTTCTCGGTCATGATGGGACATGAGGCAAGTCATTCGAAAAAGACGGTCGAAGGGCAGGATGAGCGAATCGAGTTACTTCGGCAATACTCGAAAAGTTCTCCATGGAAATGGAAGATGTCGAACGTCCAAATCGACGATATTATCGATGCGTGCATCTTGGCGGTAGCTGCCTATGAAGCGGGGACAAGTGGTCTCTCGCTTCAGCCGGCAGAATCCGATCAACCCGTAGTGGCTGTACCTCAAATGAAAAAAGAGCGATGAAATCAACATTTCATCGCTCTTTTGCTGTCGTCGTAGGCGGACCGACGATAAATCGCCATATGTAATGAAACACTTTGGCATTGTATACGGCTTTCAACAGGACGGCGAGTACGGGCCCGACGATAAAGCCGAGTACACCGAATAGCTTTAATCCAACGAAGATGGAGATGAGTGCGACCAGTGGATTCAATCCGATATGGGAACCGACAATTTTCGGTTCAGCCAAGTTGCGTTGGACGATGACGATGATATACAACACGACCAATCCGATGGCCACGAACCAATCACCTGTCACCGCGGCATAGGCGGCCCAAGGAATAAGTAGCGTACCGACCCCCAAATAAGGTAAGAGGTCAAAGAACCCCGCGAGTAAAGCGAAAGAGAGCGGGTTGTCAACACGGAGGATGAGCATTCCGATCAAGACGATCCCGAATGTGATGGAGATGAGCGTGAACTGGGCACGGACGTATCCAAATAGGGCAGACTTGAGGTTGATCATCACTTCCTCGAATTCTTTGAATCCTTTTCGTTTGTTCAGACGATTCAGTGAGTTGACGTATGATGGCCAATCCTTTGTGATGAAGAACCAGGCGAGGACAATGACGACCACGAGCAACAAGACGAGCGGAAGCGCTGCTAACATGTTTTGTAGCACACTGGCCACTCCGCGGGACAAGACACCAATCGCTGAGGCGAGTTGGACACCGAGCTCGGTGATTCCTCCCTCGAGCGAGGTCGTCTGTCCGGGATTTAACTGCTGATAGCTCTGGTATGCATCATTGACGAGCGGTGCGATTCTCTCATTGAACAGTCGTTGGATAAACTCGGTGAGTGTCTCAATTTGTTCAGGGAGTCGTTCAGCTGCCACCGTTGCATAATGAATCAATTGGATGATGACGATGGTGATGATTCCGACGACGATGCTAAGCACGATGATCAAGGAAATGAGAGTGCCGAGTGCACGAGGCATATTTGATTTTCGCTCGAAAAAGTTGACGAGCGGGACGGTCATCAAGGACAAGAGCAAGGCAAATACGAACGGATATGTATATTCGAAAAGTATATTCAATAGCCAAGTGATTAAAAAGAAACCGATAACGACGAGAATGAATCGAAGCAATTGCCAAAGTCTTGCCGACGACATGTGGAACCCACCCTTTCCGGACAACTAGGTTGAGCATAGTATATCATGTAAGCGGTAAATAAAGCAGAAAGATAGGTGAATAAACGTGAGAGAAGTTCAACAGAAAATCGATACGATGATTCTTCATTTAGGTGGTTACTGGAGACCTTTATCCGGGCTAGCACGATTGTTAGAAGAGGTAGGAGAAGTAGGGGGCGCGTTAAGGAGAGAGGCGCGGGATGAGTTGAAAGAGGAGTTACTTGATGTACTAGTGATCTCCACGTGTCTAGCAAACCAGTATGCGATTGCATTGCAGCAACCAGAGGCGGAGGGAGGAGAATCGAAAGAGAAGCTGTATTTTCAAATTGTTGAAGAGGCAGGAGAAGTGGCGCGGATTTTGAACGCTTATGAAGGCGATAAGAAGTTAAAACCGAACCGTAAAGGTCAATCACTACAGCATCATATCGAGCAATTGCAGCGTGCCGTTTTGTCTCTTGGAGCGTCTTACTATCTCAATCTGTTCGATTCACTCTTTGCCCTCATCGAAGAGAAGTCGGCCCGGGACTTCGGACGATTTGACCACACGCCGGACCCGATCACGGAGACATCGGTGCGTACTTATTTATCGCATCAGCCAGGTCGCTATTGGGGCGGGGTCCCAGTTAAATCATTTGAGCGATTCGACCGATATATAGAACGAGAACAACATGTCGAGCGGTTTTATCGCATTGCAGCGATTGAAGGACTGGATGGATTTGTGATTCAACAGAGACGAGATGGATTGATTGGTATAGAGAATCCTTTCGTTAAAGAAGGCTTTACTGTCGCCATCGAAGATTACGGAACGGAGACGTTTCTGATTATCCGACCAGCAAAATAAAAACATTTACCTTTTTATCAAAAACATTCATCTTTTTTTTCAAATATTTACTTTTTTTAAAAAAGTATTATGCTAATATGAAATTGTTGTTAGTAGGAAATGCCGCAATGAGAAAGGAATATTTTGGATGAAAATGAAACTATTGAAAGTTGCCCTCATCTTAACGGTCCTCTTGTTAGGGATGCAACTTCCATCTGTCGAAGCTGCAACTTATGATGGAGAGACGACTGTCAATTTGAACATTCGTACATCCCCTAGTCTGAGTGGGAAGGTAGTGAAAACATTACCAAAAAGCACGAAAGTAAAGTATGGAACGTATAATCAGTCATGGCACAAAGTGTATGTAAACAATCGTACATACTATGCCTCGGCCCAGTACATTCGAAAACTTTCATCCACTTCAAGTTCGTTAACGACGCAGGCGGCAACGTCTACTGGAGTGACGACTGCGAATTTAAACGTTCGCGTCACGTCCCATCGATCGGCGACGATTGTGACCACGTTGAAGAAGGGGACGGAAGTGAAGTATGCCGTTCATAATTCTTCTTGGGCAAAAGTCTACCTAAATGGCAAGACGTACTATGCCGCAAAAGCTTACATCGCACCGAAACTGACAGAATCGAATGTGGAGCGGACAAATGGCTACGCGAACCGTGAGTTGAAGTTGTTCGCTGAACGCAACCAACGTTCGAAAGTGCAGAAAGTTCTTCCGAAACATACGGCTGTCGTCTCGAGCAAATATAATTCGAGCTGGTCGATTGTTTATATCGGGAACGAAACGTACTACACACCGACTTGGGGCATTACAGAAGGTACATTGGATAGCAGTGTAGAGAAAAAAGACGGGTATGCAAACCGGGAGCTGAAACTCTTCGCTGAGCGGAATCAACGGTCGGCGGTGAAGAAGATACTTCCCGTGAACACGGCTGTCGTCTCGAGCAAATACAACTCGAGTTGGTCGATTGTCTATCTCGGAAGTGAAACGTATTACACACCGACAGCTTGGATCTCTACTTCGAAAACGTCGACAGAACCTCCGACGACAACGAAACCAGATGATGGACTCACGCAAGGGTATGCTAACCGTACAGTAAACTTGTTTGGAAAAACCCATCAGAGTTCGGAAGTCCTCATGGTTCTTCCGAAATACACGGCTGTTTCATACAAAGCGTACAATTCGAGTTGGTCGACTGTTCAGATCGGCTCGAAAGTCTACTACACAGCGAGTTCGTGGTTGACGAAAGGGAAAGCCCCGGCTGCGCCGGAAGCTGCACCAAAAGGTACGGTATACATCAACACACCAGGTGATGTATTGAACGTTCGTTCGAAAGCGAGTCTTGATTCGAATGTGGTTGGTCAACTCAATCACGGAACAGCTGTTTTACATTATGGGACAACCAATGGTTTCCATAAAATCAAGTTCAACGGACAAGATGCTTTCATTTCTTCAGCATTCGTGATGACATCTAAGCCGAGCACATCGACTGGAACAGTCATCGTCCTTGATCCAGGACACGGTGGAAAAGACTCGGGAGCAGTTAATGGATCTCTCTATGAGAAAACGATTGTACTCGATGTAACGAAACGTGTAGAAGCTTATCTTCGCTCAAAATATGATTACAATGTACGTCTCACTCGTTCGACTGATGTCTATTTGACTCTAGATCAGCGAGTTGCTGCAGCGAAGTCGTTACGTGGTGATTTGTTTGTAAGTATGCACGTCAACGCAGCCGGTTCATCATCTGCGAAAGGGGTAGAAACGTTCTTTTCTTCTCAGTCTGCGCACAGCGCTCGAAGTCGTGTCCTTGCTTCAAACATTCAAAGCAACTTGGCGGGTAAAATGAGTGGAATGTCGAACCGAGGAGTGAAAACAGCTAATTATTACGTTATTACGTATAATACAATGCCATCTGCACTCGTCGAATTAGGATTTATCTCATCACCAACAGATTTGACTTACCTTCGAAGTAACACGTCTCGTCAGCAAATGGCGGAAGGTGTGGCTGAAGGAATTGCCAAATATGTTCAGACTTATTATTGATTTGAATTAACCCAGACATGATTGTCTGGGTTTTTTCGATGTACAAAAAACCGAACCGATTAAATCGGTTCGGTTCAATTTTATAGATCATCAAATCCGTTCGCGTCTGTCACTTTCGCATAAGAACGTGACTTTTGTTCGAAGAAATCAGATTTTGTCGCATTGAGCGAGTCATCTGAGTATGCCCGGATCCAAGGCATGACATCTTCGTCAAATCCTTCATACAAGTCATTCAGACCGATGACGCGGAGGCGTTTATTCGCCAAGTATTTGACGTAGTCTCGCATTTCACTGACGTCGAGTCCATCGAGGTCACGGAGAACGTATTCACACCACTCGATCTCAAGGTCGACCGCTTCTGCCATCGTGTCGTATACGAACTGACTGAACTTTCCGTTTTCATCAATCTTCGGATTTTCTGTCAGCACGGCACGTAAGAGCTGGCTGATGAAGTAAGAATGTTGCATCTCATCACGTTGGATATAACTGATCATCGTGGATGTACCGACCATCTTTTGGTGGCGGGCGAGATTGTAGAAATAAGCGAATCCTGAATAGAAGTTGATGCCTTCTAGAATGACGGATGCAACGAGTGATTTCGCAAAGTTTTCAGCGTTCGGAGTCTCGCGGAACGCTTCATATAAGTCCAAGATGAATTGATTGCGCTTCATGACCATTTCATCATCTTTGGCGATGTCAAAGATTCGATTTTGTTCAGCGAGTGGCACGAGACTTGATAGGACATAGCTGTATGATTGATTGTGCACGACCTCTTGTTGTGCGATGACCGCGAGAACGGCGTGTACAGACGAGTCAGATGAGAACATAGAAGACTCGAGGATGTATCGTGTCTGGACCGAGTCGAGAATCGAGAGCAGTCCGATGATCCGTTTGAATGCATCCTGTTCACGTTCAGTCAATTGCGGCCATTGTTGCATATCCTTAGACATTGAGATCTCATCAGGAATCCAAAAGTTCGATAATAACTGTTTGTAAATGGTATAGAACTGAGGATACGCGATATCGTTCCAATTGACGATCGAACTCGTTTCCCCGCCAATGATGGCGGTTGCCCGGTTAGGATGTTTGGGCGACAATAATTTGATTTTCTGAATCGACATGATGCATAACTCCTTCTTCTACATGGTGAGCCATCCGCTCTGCCCAATGTTGGACGTTGAACGGTTGGTTACGTGGGGACTGCTCGATTTTAAGCAGTTCCCCGGCAAGTGGGATTCCGTATTTTGAAAGGTGGTACGCCATCTCGTCAACAGCGCGACAGAAATGTACAAACATCTTGTCACCGGTTCCGAATACCGCAGCTTGTCGAATCGGCACTTGGAGTTCCTTTAACACGAGGCGGAACGTATCTTTCATTTCGTCTGGTAAGATTCCGTCTGCCCACGTGTAAGAGCCGAAATAGACGAGGTCGAACGAAGCGAGCGACTTTGCTTCGCGATATCCGACGCGATCGGCATCATAGCGGACGACCGTATCGCCACGGCGATGATGTGTCGATTCGATGAGCGATGCCACTTCTTCCGTGTTTCCACTCATCGAATGACAGATGATTGCGATGTTCATAGGGTGGACCACCTTTCTATAAAATGTACATAATGATTATGACGACGGTTTACGAAGCGCACGACTCACATTCGTCGACTTCGACGGTCGTCGAACGAGTGTAGTAAATCGACTTCATGCCAAGAGACCATGCCTCGAGGTGCATCGCAAGAAGCTCTGTCGCTTTTACATCGTTCTTCACGTATAAGTTGAAGCTGATTGCTTGGTCGATGTGGCGCTGGCGAGCCGCGTTTTGACGGATGCTCCATAATTGATCAATTTCAAATGCTGATTTATAGAACCAGTTCGTGTCCGGCGTCAAGTCGGGAACCGTGACTGGAATCTTATAGTTTTTCTTCTCTTCTGAGTAGACCTTTTTGTAGACCGGGTCAATCGATGCGGTACTACCAGCGATAATCGCCGTCGATGAGTTTGGTGCAACGGCCATCATATAGGCGTTACGGACGCCGTTTTGATGTACTTCTGCTGCGAGACCGTCCCAATCGAGGTCGTCGTGTGAACGATAGTTCCGGCGCTTGAAGTATTCGCCTGTATGCCATTCTGAACCTTCGAAGACGCCGAATGCTCCTTTTTCTTTGGCGAGTTCCATCGATGCTTGGATTGTGAGATACGCGATTTTTTCATAGAGTTTCTCTGCATATTGAACGGCATCGACCGATTCCCAACGGATTCCTTCTAGTGCGAGCAAGTGATGCCAACCGAACGTTCCTAGACCGACTGCACGATACTTCTGGTTCGTGATCATCGCCTGTGGAACTTCGATCGTATTCAAATCGATGACGTTATCGAGCATACGCATTTGAATCGGGATGAGTCGTTCGAGCACATCGGCTTTCACGGCACGAGCAAGTGCGATTGAACTCAAATTACAGACGACGAAATCACCAGGAGTCTTTGTGATGACGATTTTTCCGTCTTGTGTGTATTCTTCTTCGATTGTCGTTGCCGACATGTTTTGCGCAATTTCAGAACAGAGGTTTGAACTGTAGATCATCCCGGCATGTTTGTTTGGGTTTGCGCGGTTCACTGCGTCTCGGAAGAACATATATGGTGTACCTGTTTCAAGTTGTGAGCGCATGTAACGTTTTACAAGGTCGATGGCTGGAACTGTCACACGAGATAATTCTGGCGTGTTGACACATTCCATATATTTCTCTGTGAAGCTTCCACCTTTCTCTGATTCGTCAAAATAGTCTTCAAGGCTATATCCCATCACGGTACGAATCTCGTGTGGATCGAACAAGTGCCAGTCGCCGCGTGCCTCGACCGTACGCATGAAGAGGTCCGGTAAGCAAACGCCTGTGAACAAGTCGTGTGTACGGAGGCGCTCATCCCCGTTGTTCAATTTCGCGTCGAGGAATTCGAAGATGTCCTTATGCCAAATGTCTAAATAGACGGCAATTGAGCCTTGACGCATACCGAGTTGGTCGACAGAGACGGCTGTGTTGTTCAATTGCTTCATCCAAGGAAGGGCACCACTTGAGACGCCTTTGAATCCTTTGATGTCACTACCACGTGAACGGATTTTCCCGAGGTAGACACCGATTCCACCGCCACCTTTTGAGAGCGTCGCCACATCGGTGTTCGAATCATAAATGCCACGGAGGGAGTCATCAACTGTATCAATGAAACAAGAGCTGAGCTGTCCATATGATTTACCGGCGTTTGACAACGTTGGTGTCGCGACCGTCATATAAAGGTTTGATAAAGCCCAATAAGCTTCTTCGACGAGCTTCAATCGAGTCGTCTCATCTTCTTTTTGCATGAGCGTCATCGCGATGACCATGAAGCGCTCCTGTGGAAGCTCATAAAGGTTCTTCACATGATCGCGCCCAAGATAGCGGTCCGACAACGTGCGGAGTCCGATATATGTGAAGAGACGGTCACGGGATGGATCGATCAATGTTTCGAGATGGTCCATGTCTTCTTTTGAATACGTATCGAGAAGAGCTGACGTGAAAATTCGTTTTGATGTTAACGTCTCGACCAGTTGATAGAAGTTACCATAACGCATAGATGCTTCGTAACCGCGGTTGCGTGCCGCTTCAAGATAGAGGCGGTTCAAGTACATTTCCGTTGCCACGAACGTCCAGTCCGGTTCTTCGGCTTTCAACATATCGAGGGCATGCATCGTCAATAAGTCATATACTACATCTTGTGTTAGCGTTTTTGTCTCGAGCGCCCGAATCGCCCGTTCTTCATAGCGCTCTACGCTTAAGTGAGGATACCGTGTCTGGATAGATTGAATAAGAGAAGAGACGTCAGAAAGCGTTGGAGCCGCTGGTAGCATCGTCTCGTGGTGGATAGGGGATGTCAAAATAGATCACTCCTTTAGATGGTGTAGACGTTATAAAAGGATAATAAGAACTTCCTTACCTGTCACAATATCATGTTAACGATCAAAATACCCGTTAACTATATATTGACACTTTTTTATCTTTTTAATCATAAAACACCTATATTTAGTTTTTCAATCCTTGACATTCTGGAATGTGCCCGTCACCTTTTTGCTTTTGTTCCAAAAGGGCTTCATGACCCAATTTGAGACAGAGAACTGAGATGAAAAAATTTTATGGATTGTCTTTGCTTGTTTTTTCACAAATTGATGAATTCGATTTCATCACTCTTGATGAAACATTTCATCCATTTGTTTAAGGTGGAATGGATTGTATTTGACGTTACTTATCAAAATACCTGCATATTTATTTCATACTAGATATAGTGTTCTGATGAATCAAGAAATATGAATCCATTTGTCAAGGCTGGTATCCAAGTAAAAAGTAAGGTAGATTGGTGAAGTAGGACATGGAATTTCAGCGAAAAGAAGGGTTTAACAAGTGCGTATAGAAGACTTATTATTAACATGGGACCCACTCGGTTATGGGGCAGGTTCATACGGACCGGAGTTTGATGAAGTCATGATGGCATTGACCTATGTCGATTCTCCCGAACAATTGACCGAAGTGATTCGCCGAACGCTTCTTGAAGCATTCGATGCGTGTCCACCAGAAACAGAGATTTTCGAGATGGCGCAGCGACTCCTCGCATCGTCATCTTGCCAACTATAAGGAGGAACCAATAATGTTACGAATTGATCCAACACCGAATCCGAATGCGATGAAAGTGACACTTCCAGAGAACGTGTTTGGCGCCAAGAGTCAAAGTGTGAAGGCGGGCGAAGCGACAGCTCAACCGCTTCTCGCCAAGTTAGTTGAAATCGAAGGCGTGGAGAGTGTCTTTGCTTATGGTGACTTTGTGACCGTATCAAAGGAGAACGGTGTGAGCTGGGAAGCAATTCTTCCACTCGTTGAGACGGCATATCGCGGATGAAACCGATTGTCTCGATTGTCATTCCGGCTTATAAACGCGAGACGGAACTGACGGAACTGCTTGAAAGTCTAACGGTCCAAACGTTTCAGCAGTTTGAGGTCTTGGTCATGAATAATGAAGGGCCGCCAAAACAACACCTTTTGGCGCCTTTTTTGAATCAATTGGATGCACGTGTCATCGAAGTGGGTGAAAACCATCATGTTCGTGCCCGTAATCGTGGTGTTCTCGAAGCGAGAGGCGATGTCATCTTGTTACTAGACGATGACGATTTGCTCATGCCGACACATCTAGAGGCAGGGCTACGCGACCTTCAACAGGCTGACCTCGTCTATTCGGACGCTGAGCTGTTCCGCTTCGAATGGAGAGGAGGCCGTCGAGTCGTGACGGACTGGGAACCGTTCGCTTACGCGTTCGATCGAGAGCGGATGCGTCAGGACTCGACGTTTATCCCTTCGGGTACGATGTATCGCAAATCGATTCATGACACGATCGGCCTATTCGACGAAGACGTCTATAACTACTGGGATTGGGATTTCTTGTTAAGGGTAATGGATGCATTCACCGTGTCACACCCGGCGCGTGCGACGGTACTGTACGCGTTCAACGGGACCGACAACCTATCAGCAATACAGGATGAAACGAGACGTCGTTATTTTGATCGTTTTTGTCAAAAGCACGGTCTGACAGACATGGAGATGAAGAATTTCCATATCGTTCAAGAGGAACGACGTGCATTCGTGAGACAGACAGAGAGAACGTTCACAGGCGTGCTACCTGGTCGAACGGAAGGAGAATAAGTATGTATTCATCAAAAGAACTTGAGTTGTTAGAATTGTTAGAAGAAAAAGGGTATCTCGAGACGAAGATGTTGGCTGATTTGTTGGCACTCGATGAGGAGACGATTGAATCGATGCTTGAGAAATTCAAGCAAGACGGGATTCTCCTCGGATTTCGTGCCATGGTCAATTGGCAGAAAATCAATCGTCACGATGTCACTGCCTTCATTGACGTTAAAGTAACGCCGAAACGAGGACGCGGATTTGACGACGTGGCCGAGCGTATTTATCGCTTCCCAGAAGTGACGGCGCTTTATTTGATGTCGGGAGCGTATGACCTTCAAGTCGTCATTCGGGCGAACTCGCTTCAAGACGTCGCCTCATTTGTCTCAGACAAGCTATCGCCGCTTGATTCGGTCTTGTCGACGACAACCCACTTCAAATTGAAGACGTATAAACATGACGGGATCTTGTTCACCCCACAAATTGAAGATAAGCGGTTGAACATCACGCCATGAAGTCTTTATCGAATCAAGTCGTCTCGATGAAGCCATCAGGCATTCGCCGTTTCTTTGACTTAGCACAGACGATGGATAACGTGGTCTCTCTCGGGGTGGGAGAACCGGATTTCATCACACCATGGAACGTGCGAGAAGCGAGCTATGCCGCACTCGAAGAAGGCTATACAGCGTATAGCGCCAACGCCGGTCTCATCGAGTTGCGCGAAGAAATCGCTACTTATATGAAAGAACGCTTTTTAGTCGAATACGATCCGACGTCTGAATTGATTGTCACGACTGGGGCATCGCAGGCGCTCGACATCGCATTCCGTGCCCTTCTCAATCCAGGGGACGAGGTCATCGTGGTCGAACCGGCATTCGTTTCATATGGTCCACTCATCGAGTTGGCAGGTGGGACCGTCGTCCCTGTCGCATGTCGTCCGGAAAAAGGGTTTCGACTCGATCGGGAAGACGTTGAGCAAGCCATCACAGAACGGACGAAAGCGATCTTGCTTTGCTTCCCGTCCAATCCGACGGGCGCCACGATGAATGGCGATGAACTCGCACAAATCGCAGAGCTCGCGACAAAGTATGACCTTTGGGTCGTCAGCGATGAGATTTATGCGGAACTCTGTTACGACGAACCATTTGTCAGCTTTGCGACGCTTCACGACATGCGAGACCGGACGATTGTCGTCAACGGTTTCTCGAAGGCGTTCGCGATGACTGGATGGCGCCTTGGCTTCACATGCGCACCGGAAATCGTCACGCGAGAGATGTTAAAGGTCCATCAATACGGCATGATGTGTGCACCGACGCTCGTTCAATTCGGTGGACTCGAGGCACTTCGGACCCGTGATCAGCACGTGCCGAGCATGGTGAAAAGTTATCGTCAACGTCGAAACTATTTCATACAAGCGCTGAACGAAGCAGGGCTTCCGACGCACGTGCCAGGCGGAGCATTCTATGCCTTCCCTTCGATTCGACATACTGGATTGACGAGTGAAGAATTTGCAGAACGTCTTCTCGTCGAAGAACGTGTCGCCGTTGTTCCTGGAAACGCCTTTGGTGAGAGCGGGGAAGGGTTCGTCCGAGCGAGTTATGCGACTTCGCTCGAACAACTACAAGAAGCGATTCTCCGGATTCAACGTTTCATGAAACAATTCGAAGTCACAGTAGCCAAGGACTCTCATTCGTGAGAGTTCTTTGGCGTTTTAGCGATATAACGAAAGGGAAAAGACGGGCGAGGTGAAGAGGATGAAACAATTTGACTTTGTTGCAATCGGGTGTGGTCCGTATAATCTTGGTCTCATGGCCCTTGCGGAGAAGACTGAACTGCATGGGGTTTGCTTTGAGCAACGTGCGGAGATGATGTGGCATGAAGGCATGTTGATTGAAGGGATGACGATGCAGACGCATTATTTACAAGATCTCGTCACATTGGCGGACCCGACCCATCCATCGAGTTTTCTGAACTATTTGAGTGATACGGGTCGACTCCAAACATTTATCACGCAAGAACAAGATAAGATTCCTCGAACGGAATACAACCGTTATTTGCGGTGGGTTGTTAACCAACTGTCGACGATTCGTTTCGGTCATTATGTATCTGACGTCCGAGCGGAAGAAGAGGGCTTCCTCGTGACCGTCGAATCGGACGGGCAATCGACACAAGTTCATACAAGACATCTCGTCCTAGGGACAGGGGCGGCGCCATTCGTGCCGGACGGGTTTGAACAAGTCATTCATACGAGCGATTATTTGACCTACCGGGACGTCCTCAAAGACCGATATCGTGTCGCGGTCGTCGGGAGTGGACAGAGTGCGGCGGAAGTCTTTCTGGACTTGTTGCGTGAAGCGACGGATGAACAACGCGTCGACTGGATCACACGCTCCGAACAATTTGAGTCACTCGAAGCAGGCAAGCTTGGGGATGAAATTTTTAGTGTGGATTATGTCGATTATTTTCATAAACTACCGTACGACGCTCGGCAAGAGCTACTCGGGTCATTCGAGCGTTTCCGTCATGGTGTCAATCCTGAGACGATGACCTCGATCTATGAGACGTTGTATCATCGGACGGCAGAAGCGAAAGCGACGAAGGCTGATATGATGACACAGGTCGAAGTGGAATCGATTTCTTATGATTGGTTAACACATCGTTTGAAAGGAACCCAACGGTATACGGGAGAAGTGATTGAAAGAGAGTACGATCTCGTTGTCGTGGCGACGGGGTATCGCCCGGTGATCCCATCTTGGATCAATCAGCTCCCGGTTGTATGGGAAGTAGAGGGAGAATGGGCAGTCCGTGACACGTATGAGGTGATCATGAGCGAGTCGCTAGGCGGAAAGTTGTTTACGCACACGAATATAGAGCATTCACATGGTCCGGCTGCGACGAATCTCGGGATGGCAGTCTATCGAAATGCGGTCATTTTGAACGACATGGCTGGGGAAACGGTCTATCCGATTCGTCATCAGAAGCCGTTTACGACATTTTGAACAAAAAAAGGGCTAGGCGAGTCGCCTAGCGGAATCAGGGGGGAATACTTGAAGTCTTGCTTGATTTGTATTTACCCCGCACTTCGACTTTAAAACATACCAACACGTCAAAAATAATCTTTTTTACTAAATTCTACACTTTATCGAAAAAAGTATGTTATAGTAAGTTGATGAATTTAGCATAGGAGTTGTTTGTAATGGCAAAATACGAAAAAGATCAAGTATTAACAGGTAAAGTAACAGGAATCCAACCTTTCGGTGCTTTCGTAGCACTCGACGATGAGACTCAAGGTCTTGTACACATTTCAGAAATCTCACACGACTACGTAAAAGACGTAAACGATTACGTTCAAGTTGGTCAAGAAGTTGAAGTGAAAATCCTTGAAGTGGACGAAGCTTCTAAAAAAATCAAGCTTTCAATGAAAGCGACTCAAGAAGCTCCAAAACGCGAGAAGTCTGCGAAGCCAGCTCGTCGTGCGCCACGCCGCAACGAAGCATCTTCAAACTTCAAGCAAGAAGAAGCTCCAGGATTCACAGTCCTCAAAGACAAACTTGAAGACTGGATCAAAAACACAAACTTCAAGAAGTAAGTGTCCCAAGGTGGCCCGTTCTAAACGGGTCACCTTTTTTATTTTACAGGAATCGGCGAATTGAATGACGAAACTGTAAAGCGAATAGGAGGGGATGGCATGAAGATTGGCATCATCGGAACGGGAGGAATTGCGACGAGTGCCCATATCCCGAATTATGTCAAAGCAGGGATGGATGTGATAGCGGTCATGAACCGGACACGGGCAAACGGGGAACGTGTCGCCCGGCAGTTCGGCATCCCGAACCTTTATGAGACGGTCGAAGAGATGCTTTCACGCGAAAATCTCGATGCGGTCAGTATCTGTACACCAAACGCCTTACATAAAGAGCAAGTGCTGCTTGCGCTTGAAGCAGGATGTCACGTTCTCTGTGAGAAACCACCCGGTATCTCGGAGAATGAGGCAATTGAGATGTTAGAAGCGGCAAAACGAGCCGGAAAAACATTGCATTACGGATTCCATTACCGACATCGTGCAGATACGGTTCTGTTGAAGCGAATGATTGACGCGGGAGAACTTGGAGATATCTATGCAGCGACGGCGCTCGCGCTTCGGCGACGTGGCATTCCGGGATGGGGAGTCTTCACGAATAAAGAACTGCAAGGCGGGGGCGCCCTGCTCGACATCGGTGTGCATATGTTAGACCTAGCGCTTCATTTGATGGGATACCCGAAACCGAGAGAGGTCGTTGGGCACGTCGGTCAATATTTAGGGAATCGACCGGGTGTCGGTTTGTTAGGGGAATGGGACGCGAGTTCGCTCTCGGTCGAGGATACGGCGAGGGCGATGATCACGTTTGAAAATGGGGCATCCTTATTGCTCGACGTCAGCTATATGGCCAATATCGAAGAGAAAGATACGATGCGTGTGGAATGTCGCGGCACGAACGCCGGAGCCAGTCTGTTCCCGCTCACGCTCCACACGGAGAAATATGGGGCATTGTTTGACGAGCGACCAGCTTATTTGACTGAACACGACCCGTATGAGCGGCAAATCCGACTCTTCCTTGAGGCCTGTGGAGAAGAGCCGAACTATCGTCAAGCGGAGGAAGCGGTCATCTTGCATCGGATCATCGATCGCATCTACGCATAAGCACGATACTTTTCATTCCGTAAAAACAGGGTATATAGTGTAGGTGTTACATATTTCTATGAGGAGGATGACTTATGCACAACTTTGAATACAAAAACCCGACAAAACTAATTTTTGGGACACATCAGATCGAAAAATTAGCAGGAGAACTCGAAGCGCTCGACGCGAAGAAAGTGATGCTTGTCTATGGTGGCGGAAGCATCAAAAAGAACGGGACGTACGATGAAGTCGTGGCCGAGCTTGAAAAAGCAGGCATCTCATACGTAGACTTCTCAGGTGTTGAACCGAACCCACGCATCGAGACGGTACGTCGTGCGGTGAAATTTGCGCGTGAAGAGGACGTTGACGCCTTGCTAGCTGTCGGTGGCGGTTCCGTCATCGACTGCACAAAACTGATTTCAGCAGCGATTCCATATGACGGGGACGCGTGGGACATCGTACTTCGTGAACATATCCCGACAGAGGCGGTACCATTCGGGACAGTCCTTACACTCGCTGCGACAGGGTCGGAGATGAACTCGGGATCGGTCATCACGAACTGGGAGACTCAAGAGAAGTTCGGTTGGGGTCACCCACTTGTATTCCCGACATTCTCGATCCTCGATCCACGTTACACCGTGTCGGTTCCAAAAGACCAGACAATTTATGGCATCGTCGACATGATGAGCCACTGTTTCGAGCAATACTTCCACCCGAACCATGCGCCGGTACAAGAACGCATGACAGAAGGTGTGTTGAAAGCGGTCGTCGAATCGGCACCCAAACTCGTCAACGATTTAGAAAACGTAGACCTCCGTGCCATCATCTTATTCTCAGGTACGATGGCATTGAATGGTGTACTTCAAATGGGTGCAGCCGGTGACTGGGCATCGCACAACATCGAACACGCCGTATCTGCTGTCCATGACATCCCGCATGCTGGGGGCCTCGCGATCCTCTTCCCACGTTGGATGGAACATGTGTTGGATGAAGACAATGCGGCTCGCTTTGCTCGACTCGGTACGGAAGTGTTCGATGTGGAGCCTGGCGAGAACGATTTGGAAACAGGGAAACGTACGATCCAAGCTGTACGTGCATTCTTCGACCAACTCGGTGCACCGAACTCGCTTCGTGACTATGAGATCGATGAGTCGACATTCGATGCGATTCTCGATTCTGCGATGAAACGTGGCGCATTCGGTCGTTTCCGTACACTCGAACGGGAAGATGTCGCGCATATTCTCGAACTCAGTAAATAAGGCGATTTCTTGCCTATTTTGCAATAATGATTGAACGAATCTAGCGTTTCCGTTTATGATGGGTCATGTATGGCTCTTTTACGAGCGATTTAAAGGAGGAAATGACATGTCAACTGTACGTTTCGATTATTCAAACGCGCTCTCATTCGTAGGGAAGCATGAAATCGACCAAATGCAAGAAACGGTAAAAACCCTTCACTCGGTGATTCACGAGCGGAGCGGTGCCGGAAGTGATTTTCTTGGGTGGGTCGACCTTCCGACCGAATACGATCAAGATGAGTTCGCACGAATCAAAGCTGCGGCGGAACGAATTCGCGAGAATTCAGACGTTCTCGTCGTCGTCGGAATCGGAGGATCTTACCTCGGTGCCCGTGCAGCGATCGAAATGCTTCAACATTCGTTCTTCAACGTATTGTCAAAAGAAGAGCGCAAGGCGCCGCAAGTATTCTATGCGGGTCACAACATCTCTTCAACGTATATGAGAGAATTGCTTCAAGTGCTTGAAGGGAAAGAGGTCTCAATCAACGTCATCTCGAAATCAGGAACGACGACAGAACCTGCCATCGCATTCCGTGTCCTCAAGCAGTTCATGGAAGACAAGTACGGTCAAGATGGAGCGCGTGAGCGGATCTATGCGACGACAGACCGTGCCCGTGGCGCCCTCAAGACGCTCGCGGACGCAGAAGGATACGAGACGTTCGTTATTCCAGATGACGTCGGTGGACGCTTCTCTGTCCTCACACCGGTCGGACTTCTCCCGATTGCTGCTGCAGGAATCGATATCGATGCCTTGATGGAAGGGGCGCGTGATGCACAAAACGCTTACAGCTCACCAGAATTGGCTGAGAACGAAGCGTATCAGTATGCGGTCGTACGTAACGCCCTTTACGCGAAAGGCAAATCGATTGAGATGCTCGTCAACTACGAGCCAGCCCTTCACTACGTGTCTGAGTGGTGGAAACAGCTTTACGGAGAATCTGAAGGAAAAGACAACAAAGGAATCTTTCCTGCGGCTGTCGACTTCTCGACAGATCTTCACTCGATGGGTCAATACATTCAAGAAGGTCGTCGTGACTTGTTCGAGACAGTCATCCGTGTGAAAGAAGTCCGTCACACAATGAACGTCCCAGAAGACGCACAAGACTTGGATGGTTTGAACTTCCTCGCAGGGGAAACGATTCAGTTCGTGAACGACAAGGCGACAGAAGGGACGCTCCTCGCGCATACAGATGGCGACGTACCGAACCTCGTCGTCGAATTGCCAGAGATGACACCGTACCACCTCGGTTACTTGTTCTACTTCTTCGAGAAAGCATGTGCGATGAGCGGATACATCCTCGGGGTGAACCCGTTCAACCAGCCAGGCGTCGAAGCATACAAAGCGAACATGTTCGCACTACTCGGTAAACCAGGGTATGAAGAACAAAAAGCAGAACTCGAAAAACGCTTGAATCAATAAGAAAACGAATCGGTCCGCGCGTCGGACCGATTTTTTTGTTTGAAACTGGGTGCAGACAAGGTAAAGTGAGAGTAGACAGGGGAAAGAAAGGGATGGACTATGAAGACATTCAAGGATTACTATCATAATCAAGTCGAGTTAAGCTTCACCCATTATCCGTTCTCAGACACGCCGCTCCACGTCTGGGTCGTCGCCCGTTACAAGGACAAATGGGTATTGACGAAGCATAAACAACGCGGGCTCGAGTTCCCAGGTGGGAAAGTCGAACCGGGCGAACATGAGGATGCCGCGGCCATCCGGGAAGTATATGAAGAGACTGGAGGCGTCGTCAAGACATTACGATACATGGGGCAGTATCGTGTGCTCGGCCGCGGCGACACCGTCATCAAAAACATTTATTTTGCGGAAATCGAACGATTCGAAGATCATCCCGCAGTCGACGAGACGGATGGGGCCGTCTTGATCGATGTCTTGCCGGACAACCTACTACGGAATCCACGTTACAGCTTTATGATGAAGGACCGTGTCTTACCAGAAACGATGAGGGTGCTCCATGAGCAACAACTGGTTTGATCGAATCGACGTGTTGCCACCATACGCCGGTTACCGGGTGACGCGTGGATGGTACACGACGAATGATGGGGAAGAGGTCGTCGCCTATTCGATTGAACCGAAACGGTCGAATGGACAGGTGTTGATGTACTTACGAGGGGGAACGGCACGAATCGGGGACGTTCGGTTACCGCGCCTCATGCAGTTTGCGGCACGCGGTTTTCATGTGGTGGCCCCGGTTTATCGAGGTAATCACGGGGGCACGGGAAAAGAAGACTTCGGTGGAGAGGATTTGGAGGACGTGCTCTCACTCTATGATCGCGTCCAAACGAGTGGACGACCGATTCATGCGCTCGGTTTTTCACGCGGCGGGATGATGGCACTCTCTCTCGCATCTGAACGACCGGTCACTACCGTCACCTCATGGGCCGGTGTGACCAATCTAGAGTGGACATATGAAGAGCAACGCTCGATGCGGAAGATGTTACGTCGCATGACGGGGGGAGACCCCGAATCGGCAGAAACAGCATATACAGAACGTTCTCCGCTTTATAAGGAATGGGATGCACCAACGCTGATCATCCATGGTACGGATGACGAGCAGGTCCGTTTGCGCCATGCGACGGCAGTCGCCGAGAAATTAGGGGAGCAGGCAGAGTTTTGGGTGCTCCCGTTCGGACACCAACTCCCATTTTGGGATAAATGGGAGACGACCGAACAAGCGATGGAATGGATGTTACGACAAGCAAAAGCACCGACTCGATGAGTCGGTGCTTTCGTATTAGATGACCAGTGGGCCGGCTGCGATGACCGATTCACTCGCTTTCGTGAACCGTGTGAAGTTCTCTTTGAATTTCATTGCGAGTGCTTTCGCCTCGACGTCGTAGCGAGCTGGGTCGCTCCACGTGTCACGTGGATTGAGCACGTCACTCGGTACGCCTTCGATGGCTACTGGAATCTCGACGTTGAAAATGTCATGTTTCATTGTCTCGACGTCACGAAGTTGACCGTTGACTGCGGCGTTGACCATCGCACGCGTGTACGCGAGTTTCATACGCGAACCTTCACCGTATGCACCGCCAGTCCAACCTGTGTTGACGAGGTAGACATCCACGTCGTGTTGCTCGATCAATTTACCGAGCATATCCGCGTAACGCTCTGGAGCGAGCGGAAGGAACGGTGAACCGAAGCAAGTCGAGAAGGTCGCCTGTGGTTCTGTGACACCGCGCTCCGTACCAGCAAGTTTTGACGTATAACCCGACAAGAAGTGGTACATCGCCTGTTCTTTCGTCAGTTTGCTGATCGGAGGTAAGACGCCATAGGCATCTGCCGTCAAGAAGACAATCGTATTCGGATGACCGGCGCGTGATGGGAGCATCGCATTGTCGATGAACTCGATTGGATATGCCGCACGCGTGTTTTCCGTCAAGGAAATATTCTTATAGTCCGGTGTACGATCTTCATTCAACACGACGTTTTCAATCAATGAACCGAAGCGAATCGCATCATAGATTTGCGGTTCGTTCTCACGAGACAAGTTGATCGTCTTCGCGTAACAACCGCCTTCGATGTTGAAGACCCCGTCCGGTGACCATCCGTGTTCGTCGTCTCCAATCAAATGACGCTCAGGGTCAGCCGAGAGCGTTGTCTTCCCAGTGCCCGACAATCCGAAGAAGAGTGCCGTTTCATTCGCATCATTGACATTTGCCGAACAGTGCATCGATAACACGTTCTGCTCGGGTAGCAAGAAGTTCATGACGGAGAAGATCGATTTTTTAATTTCGCCACCGTATTCTGTTCCCCCGATCAGAATCGTGCGCTTGGCGAATGAGACGAGAATGAACGTCTCAGAGTTCGTACCATCGACGGCAGGGTCTGCTTTATAGCTCGGTGCATAAATGACCGTGAACGGGTCGAACGCACCTTTCGTCGGCCATTCGCGTAAGAACAATTGTTTAGCGAACAGACTGTGCCACGCATACTCCGTGATGGCACGGACCGGCAACGTATAGTGTTCATCTGCACCAGCAGATGCTTCTAGATAATACAGCTTATCCTTCTTTTCTAAATGGTCGAGTACTTTGTCGAGAAGTGCTGAAAACTTCTCTTCTGCGATCGGTTGGTTCACTTTACCCCAATCGACGAGGTTGTTGCTGACTTCATCTTGTACGACGAATTTGTCTTTCGGTGACCGTCCAGTAAAAGCACCGGTGCTGACAGATAATGCCCCGTCTTTTGTCAGTACACCTTCACCATTTTGAATGGCTTCTTCCACCAGCTCTGGAACCGTCAAGTTCCGTAACATGTCGGCACCATTAATTAATTCTTCGATTTTCAGGAGCGTTGTCGCCATCCTGAATCCCACCTTTCCCCTAAATAGATGTGGATGAAATCCGCATACTTCCGCGATTACGATTAATCAGTATGACATTTTTAATTATATGTGACACACTAATTAAACACAAGCGTTTCTTCTCTCTAAGTAAGCGCTTTCTTACAAAGTCATTTTATCACATTCTCTTATCACAAGGTGTTAAAAAACAGAAACGAAATAAAAAAATGTTTGACGATTCACAAACAGAAATGTTTTGCAAGTCAGTGAAAACTTTTACGAATTCGTCTGATTCCCTTGACATAATCGAGTGTCATTTATATGATGGTTTTCGTAACGGATACTCTTATTCTGAGCGGTGGAGGGAACAAGGCCCTACGAAGCCCAGCAACCGTCCGACATGAAGTCTTGTGCGGAAAAGGTGCTATCCTGAAGCGAAGCCATTAGCTTCGAACGATAAGAGGGTAAGGAAGAACGATTCAACCTTTCCCAATGTATGTCATCGGGGGAGGTTTTTTTCATTACCGTCCCAAAGCAACGCGTAAGGGGAACGAGTACCGTCCACATAATACCCTTATTATAGGAGGTTTTTTGAATGTCAAAATTGAACCGTCGACTTTTTACTTCAGAGTCGGTTACTGAAGGACATCCAGACAAAATTTGTGATCAGATTTCTGACTCCATCTTGGATGCCATTTTAGCGGAAGACCCGAATGCCCGTGTTGCGGCAGAAACGTCTGTCACAACAGGTCTTGTACTCGTAGCTGGTGAAATCACAACGTCAACTTACGTGGATATCCCGAAAGTTGTCCGTGAAACAATCCGCGAAATCGGATACACGCGTGCAAAATATGGCTTCGATGCTGAAACGTGTGCGGTCTTGACGTCGATTGATGAGCAATCGGTAGATATCGCGCAAGGTGTTGACCAAGCCCTTGAAGCACGTGAAGGTCAGATGACTGAAGAGGAACTCGATGCAATCGGTGCAGGAGACCAAGGTCTCATGTTCGGATATGCGACAAACGAGACACCTGAACTCATGCCACTCCCAATCTCGTTGGCACACAAGTTGTCACGTCGTCTTGCTGAAGTACGTAAGAACGGTACGCTCGAGTACCTTCGTCCGGACGGGAAGACGCAAGTAACGGTTGAGTATGATGAGGACAACAACCCAGTTCGCATCGATACGATCGTTATTTCGACGCAACACGCGGAAGAGATCACACTTGAGCAAATTCAAGAAGACTTGAAAAAACATGTCATCGAGGCAGTCATTCCGGCTGAACTTATCGATGCTGAAACAAAATACTTCATCAACCCGACTGGTCGCTTCGTAATCGGTGGACCACAAGGAGATGCAGGTTTGACAGGACGTAAGATCATCGTTGATACGTACGGTGGATACGCTCGTCACGGTGGCGGCGCATTCTCTGGTAAAGATCCTACAAAAGTTGACCGTTCAGCGGCATACGCAGCTCGCTATGTAGCGAAAAACATCGTTGCAGCAGGACTTGCGGATAAAGCGGAAGTTCAACTTGCGTACGCAATCGGTGTTGCACACCCAGTATCGATCGCTGTCGATACGTTCGGCACAGGTAAATTGAGCGAAACGGAACTCGTTGAACTCGTTCGTGAGAACTTTGACCTCCGTCCGGCGGGCATCATCAAGATGCTCGACCTTCGTCGCCCAATCTACAAACAAACGGCAGCATACGGTCACTTCGGTCGTACAGACATCGAACTCCCATGGGAGCAAACAGATAAAGCAGCTATTCTTGAAGAAGGCGCGAAACGTTTCGCGTAATCATCAAAAACGACCTTTCCGCGGAAAGGTCGTTTTTTTTTACGTTGTCGGAGGTGTCTGTTTATTTGAATCGGATGAAGAATCAGTTGTCGTCGTATCTTGTCCAAGCGCCGTATCCTTCGCTTCGACGACTTTCTCCCCGATGTCCTGTAAGTCTGACTTGGCCTCTTGAGCCGTCTCGACGATTTTAGTGACGTCCTCTTTCACGGTATCGACTTCCCCGACGACTTTTTCGTATACGTTTTGGACGTCTGTGGAGACTTCTTGAATCTTTGTCGAGGCTGACTTCACTTGCTCAATGACTTGAGACGCCTTGCCGGCAGGATCTTGTTTCACTTCGTTGACGAGGCCCCCGACCGACGATTTCGCATTCGAGAGGGATTGCTTTGTCTGCTCCCGGTTCGAGGAGCTAAGTAAGGCGAGTAGACCACCGACGAGTGCACCGAGCAACATCCCGGTCACGACACTGATCTTTGGACTTCCCCCGTCCAATTGATCAAATTGACGGTTCGGGTTGGCTGTCTGTTCTACTTTCGGATCATGTTCTTGTCTAGGTTCCATGCGGTTCCACTCCTTCGTTTGATTGGCATTGCTTGTGTTATACCCTAGAGAAATGGCGACGTAACGTTTTCTGATGAATCGTCATGAAAAAGAAATGAAGGAGCAGGATAAAAACATTGGGATAGGGAATGATACAAATAGATTGGCCAAAAGGGGGAAGCTGTCATGAACATGAGGGAAGCAGTGCCAGAAGATGCGACGCTGATTCGGAACATTGCGCTGGCGACCATATCACAGGATGATTCCAATCGAACGAGAGCGATGGAACGCGCATATCGGCAAGAAGAGATTGTACGAGCAATCAGTTCAAGTGAAGAAGCACGAGAACAGTATTTTATCGTTGGCGAATATGAAGAAGAGGTCATCGGATTTTGTCATGCCATCGATCGCGGTGACATGTGGGAGATGCTCCGCCTCTATCTGCACCCCGATTATCATCGAAACGGCTACGGCGCAGCCTTTCTGGCCCACCTTCAATCGAAAAAAGAACAACCGATGGAAGTGTACGTCGAAAGCTCGAATGATCAAGCGATTGCCTTCCTCTTACATCAATCTTTCAAAGAAGTGAATCGTATCCAGGAAGAAGTATATGATCGTCCGATGGAACTCATTCATTTACGATATGACCCGAGCTAAGCCTCCAGACGGATTTTATTCAAACATCAGTTGCGGCTGATGTTTTTTTGATACAATGAATGTAGTCTATAAACGAGGTGACGGCAGTATGGCAAATGAAGAAGCACGAAAAGGAGTCATCGTCATCGTGTATCCGTTACAATTCACGTCACGGATCAGCGAGAACTTTATTCGACGGCTCGAGGACGAGTACGAAGTCATCGTCGTCCGCGATCAATCGATTGGATTGACGGCAGGTGACCATAAGCAACTGATCAAGCGAGCGTTGCGCGAGGCAGGGGAATATAAATTACCGATTCATGTCGTGGCATTCAGCCTTGGCGCACTCTTAACGAATCGCCTTTTGCAGGAGTACGATGTGCCACTCGGGAGTCTCACATACATCTCCCCATTGTTTGATTGGCATGCCACTCGTCAAATCGGTGGATTGAAACAAGTCGTCGCAAGTGCTGTCGACCGTTTTCGCCCTGACTTGCCACTCGGGATGATGACATTCACCGGTGGGGGAGACGAGTCATCCCGATTCGGAGAAATCACGTATGCGCAATATCGAGAAATCGAAGAGGAAATCGTCGAGCATCAGGAAGAGAAGAAGCATCTGCCACGCCTTCCGCTCGCCTGTTTCTATGCACCAGACGACCAGTTCGCGGACGTGAAGTTGACGTTGAATGTTTGTCGGAAAATCGGTGGGGACCAAGTGTATATCCGGCGATTGGAAGGATTCCCACACTTTGGTTACGAACGATTGAACACGAAATTCGCGGAAACCCTCATGACATTTTATGAATTGATTCAAGAATGACAGAAGGCGACTCTAATGAGCCGCCTTTTTATTATGCACGTTTTTCAATCGCCACGATGAATGGGGGATGATTGACTTGGTTGATAAATCCATAACGCAGGACGCCTGCCTGTTTTTGATCGAGGGACTCTACATAATGGAGCACCTCGTCTCGTTCGACTTTACCACTTTCATGTCCGTGGTAAATCACGATGACGATAACGCCACCGACGGCCATGACGTCTAATAGTTGGGATAATGCGGCAATCGTCGTATTTCCGTGTGTCGTGATGGATTTGTCGCTTCCCGGTAAATACCCTAAGTTGAAGACGGCCGCGGTGATCGGCCGCGCTTCCTTTTCAACGACCGCTTGGACCGTATCATGACTATCATGAATCACGGTCACCCGGTTACTGACACCCGATTTTTCAACCCGCGCCTTTGTGGCTGCTACAGCTTCTGATTGAATATCAAAGGCATAGACATGTCCTGTCTCGCCTACGGCATTCGCTAGAAACAACGTATCGTGTCCGTTCCCGGCCGTCATATCGATGGCGACCTGACCTTCCTCGATATGGTCATGTAGTAATTGTTTTGCAAAAGGTAGTACTCTCATTAATCCCATAGATCTCATCCTTCTTTTTTCCTTGGTAAGAATCTCGGCGCTCCAATTCCGCACGAATCTTGTTAAGCACCTGCATCTTGTGACGGCTCCATAACGGACCAATCAAGAGGTCGGGTGGACCGTCTCCTGTCAAACGATGGACGATCACCTCGGGAGGAATCCGTTCGAGTTGATCGCAGACGAGGGAGACGTATGTGTCTTCCTCCATCAAGTCAAGCAGTCCTTTCTCATATTGACGGGCGAGCGGTGTGTGTTTCAAGACGTGAAGTAAATGGATCTTGATTCCTTGTATGTCCATTTTAGCAACTTCTCGTGCCGTGTCGAGCATCATCTCTGGTGTCTCACCTGGGAGGCCATTGATGATATGAACGCAGACACGAATGTTGTGACGGCGAAGTTTCGCAAGACCGGTCAAAAACGATTGATAGTCGTGCCCGCGATTGATCTTTTTAGCGGTGGTGTCGTGTACGGTCTGAAGACCAAGCTCTACCCAAAGGGAAGTCCGTTCATTCAACTCTGCTAAATAGGCGACGACGTCGTCCGGCAAGCAGTCAGGACGTGTCGCAATAGAGAGACCGACGACCCCATCCTCATTTAGTGCCGGTTCATACAATTCACGTAACCGCTCGACTGGTGCATACGTATTACTAAACGCTTGGAAATAAGCAATATAATTGGCATTTTTCCACTTCCGGTGGAGACGAGCCTTCACTTCTGCAAATTGAATGGGAATCGGATCGCAAGCATTTCCCGCGAAATCACCACTGCCATCGTCCGAACAGAACGTGCATCCACCTTTTGAGACACGTCCGTCACGGTTCGGACATGTGAAGCCGCCATCGAGTGGCACTTTAAACACCTTGCCCCCGTACTCTCGTCGATACGCCTCATTAAGTGTATGGTAACGATTTTGACCAAATGGATTCATGTTCATCTCTCCTTCCTTGCTCATCCTATCACAAACGAAAAATAACAAAACTTCATAATAAGTAATTTTTCTTGACACTTCCTTGGCGTTCGTTTAGGTTTGATAAGGAAATCTTGTCGATTCGGCCTTTTTGTGCCGATTTTTTTGATGTGAAAGAAGAATGAAAGGAGGACTTGGTGTGAACAATAAAATGCCAATTTCGGTATGGATTTTAGTCATTGCGATGGCGCTCAATACAACGGCGGCGTCTTTTTTATGGCCGTTTAACACACTGTATATTCATGATTTTTTAGGTGAGTCGATGACGCTTGCCGGGGTGGCGCTTCTTGTGAACTCGGCGCTCGCGATTGTCGGGAACTACATCGGAGGGACGCTATTCGATCGAATCGGTGGGAAGACGACGCTGATGATCTCTGTCGGTCTCTTGCTCGCGAGCTCGCTTGGATTTTTACTGTTTCATGCCACGTTCTTCGGCTATCTCGTATGGCTCGGGTTGATCGGTCTTTCCGGCGGACTCGTCTTTCCGACCGTATATGCGTTTGCAGGTCTCATTTGGCCTGAAGGGGGACGTCGTTCGTTCAATGCGATTTATGTCGCACAAAACGTGGGGGTCGCCCTCGGAACGGCAATGAGTGGTCAAATCGCTCGACTTAACATCGAGTGGATTTTTTATGCGAACTTCTTCTTGTCAGTTTTATTTGTCGTGGTGCTCTTGTTTGGATTGCGTTATTTGAAAAACCCGGCACGTCCTGTCGTTCAGTCGCAACTCGAAGCGGCCGCCACGACACTCTCGAGTGCGACGATGAAGTCGATGTGGTATGTCGCCGTCGGTTATGCGGTACTTTGGTTCGTGTACGTGCAATGGCAAGGGACGATTGCCGTTCACTCGAAAGACCTCGGTGTCACAATCAGTCAATACTCACTCCTTTGGACAGTGAACGGGGCGATGATCGTCTTCGCACAACCGTTGCTCAACCGCGTCTTACGACAGTTTGAGGACGACTTAAAACGTCAACTGATCATCGGGGCATCCATTTTCCTCGGCGCGTTCTTGATTGTCCCATTCGCTGGTGGGTTCGGGATGTTCATGGTCGCGATGGTCGTCATGACCATCGGGGAGATGTTTGTCTGGCCGGCGGTTCCGACGATTGCGGCGAAACTCGCCCCTCCTGGGAAAGCTGGACAATACCAAGGGCTCGTCAATATCGCAGCATCCGTCGGTCGGATGATTGGACCGACGTTGTCTGGTTTTGTCTATGACATGTTCGGCATTACAGCAGTCTTCGGCATGCTTCTACTACTTGCTACGTTAGCCTTAACGCTATTTGTCATCATGAAAGACATTCGTGTCACAGAAAAATCAAGTTGACGTTGAATTTCAGAATGGGCTAAAATAGACTACGATGAATAGCAAGCGTTGAAGAGGACTAGTAGCGAACGTTCCGTTTCAAAGAGAGTCGATGGATGGTGTGAATCGATAAGCGGATGTTGTGAACTCGCCTTGGAGCTGTTTTCCTGAAACGAGTAGGGAAGACCGGGGTTACGCCTCGTTACCGGCGTCTCAAGTGGCAGCAATGCAACATGGGTGGTACCGCGGAGAGCTTTCAAGCCTTTCGTCCCATTTTCGGGGACGGAAGGCTTTTTATTATGCAGAGGAGGAAGAATGTTGAGTTATTTTAAACATCAAGAAATCGAGCCTAAGTGGCAAAAGCGTTGGGAAGAGAAAGAAGCATTTAAAACGACAGAAGACCCGGAGAAGGATTGTTTCTACGTCCTTGATATGTTCCCGTACCCATCCGGTGCTGGTCTTCACGTCGGTCACCCGGAAGGTTACACGGCGACGGATATCATCGCTCGTATGAAACGGATGCAAGGATATAACGTCCTTCACCCGATTGGCTGGGATGCGTTCGGTCTTCCTGCCGAGCAATATGCACTCGACACAGGGAACGACCCGCGTGAATTCACAGCGCGCAACATCGAGACGTTCCGCCGTCAGTTGAAAGAACTCGGATTCTCATACGATTGGGACCGTGAAATTAGCACGACGGACCCGAAATACTATAAATGGACGCAGTGGATCTTCACGCAACTCTTCGAACGTGGCCTCGCATACGTCGATGAAGTTGCGGTCAACTGGTGCCCGGCTCTCGGTACGGTCCTTGCGAACGAGGAAGTCATCGATGGCTTGTCAGAGCGTGGGAACCACCCTGTCTACCGTGTCCCGATGAAGCAGTGGGTGCTTCGTATCACGGAATACGCAGAGCGTTTGCTTGAAGACTTGGAAGGTCTAGATTGGCCTGAGAGCGTGAAAGAGATGCAACGCAACTGGATCGGCAAATCGGTCGGTGCCGAGGTCGACTTTAAGGTCGACGGTCATGATAAGATCGTCACAGTATTCACAACACGTCCAGATACGCTTCACGGGGCGACATACGTGACACTCGCACCAGAGCATCCGTTCACTAAAGTGATCACGACGCCTGAACAATCGACGGCAGTCGAAGCATACATTGAGGAAGTCTCGAAGAAGACGGACCTCGAGCGTACAGACCTTGCCAAAGAGAAGACAGGTGTCTTCACGGGCGCTTATGCGATCAACCCGGTGAACGGCGAGAAACTTCCGATTTGGACAGCGGACTACGTTCTCTCGACATACGGAACAGGTGCGGTCATGGCCGTTCCTGCACACGATGAGCGCGATTATGAGTTTGCGAAAACGTTCGACCTCCCGATCCGTGAAGTCGTCAAAGGTGGAAACGTGGAAGAGGCGGCTTACGTCGAAGACGGTGAGCACGTCAACTCTGGTAGCTTGAACGGACTTAATAAAGCCGATGCCATCAAGACGATCATTGAAGAGCTCGAAGCTAGTGGCACAGGGCGTGCGAAGACGACATACCGTCTTCGTGACTGGTTGTTCAGCCGTCAACGTTACTGGGGCGAGCCGATTCCGGTCGTCCATATGGAAGACGGAACGATGAAGACGGTACCGGTCGAAGAACTTCCGCTCGAACTTCCGATCATCGATGAAATCAAACCATCTGGTACAGGTGAGTCGCCACTTGCGAACGCAGAAGAGTGGTTGACGTATACAGATCCGGTCACAGGGGAAAAAGGTCGTCGCGAGACGAACACGATGCCACAATGGGCAGGTAGCTGCTGGTACTACATCCGTTACATCGATCCAGATAACGAAGAGATGATTGCGGATCCTGAGAAACTCAAGCGTTGGCTTCCAGTCGACTTGTATATCGGGGGTACGGAGCATGCCGTTCTTCACTTGCTCTACGCACGTTTCTGGCATAAAGTACTCTTTGATATCGGTGTCGTCCCGACGAGCGAACCGTTCCAAAAACTCTACAACCAAGGAATGATCCTCGGTGAGAACAACGAGAAGATGTCGAAATCTCGTGGGAACGTTGTCAACCCGGATGATATCGTGAAGTCGCACGGAGCCGATACACTCCGTCTTTACGAAATGTTCATGGGACCACTTGATGCGGCCATCGCATGGTCGACGAATGGTCTTGACGGGGCACGTCGCTTCCTCGACCGCGTCTGGCGTTTGTTCGATCAGACGAACTTCGCAGACGTGGCGCCGACTGCCGACTTTGAACGCACGTATCATCAGACGGTGAAAAAAGTCACGGAGGATTATGAAGCCCTTCGCTTCAACACGGCAATCTCGCAGTTGATGGTCTTCGTCAATGAAGCGAACAAACAAGAGACGTTGCCGAAATCGCAAATGGTCGACTTCATCAAGATGCTGTCACCAGTCGCGCCGCACTTGTCTGAAGAGTTGTGGGAGAAGATGGGTATGACGGAAGAGTTAACGTATGCGGCTTGGCCGACATACGATGAGTCAAAACTTGTGAGCGACACGATTGAAGTTGTCATCCAGGTGAACGGGAAACTCCGTGCGAAAATGCACGTCTCTCGTGACGCATCAAAAGAAGCACTTGAAGCGGAAGCACTCGGGAACGAGCGTGTCCAAGAGTTCACAGAAGGCAAGACGGTTCGTAAAGTCATTGTCGTTCCTGGAAAACTCGTCAATATTGTAGTGGGGTAACAAAAAGAATGTGTGACATTGTCGCACATTCTTTTCTTTTTGGTGAGGTCATTTTCTTTTATGGACGGTTTTGATACACTAAAGGGCGATACTGAAGTAGAAGGGGACGACATGTCCATGAAACGTTCTTATGTGCTATACACGACACTATGTGCCGTCGTGGTCGGTGTGATCCTTTGTTATGTTTTTGTCTTTTCAGATGAAGAGATTCAACGACAGGTCGCCTCGACATTTGAAAAAATTGATATTCAAACGAGTCATCAAACGGCATCCCTTCCACCCGTGGAAGCGGCGCAGGATGATGAAGATATCGATACGACCGATGCCCTCGAACAAATCAGTCAAATCGATGAAGTGTACTACAGTGACACGATCGGGGCATATTTGGTCTTAACCGAACAAGCTGAATTTTTTGAGGTGAGTGGAAACGGAACGCGCGTCAATTCGGTGCTTCAACTTGAGAATTCAGGGAAACAGCGCCTCGATGATTTTATCGGAATGCGCATGGTCGAAGAAGATCTTGTGTATGCGGTCTCAGCGAACGGTACGCTCATTACAATCGAGCGAGAAGAAGGACGCTGGGTCGAGAGACCACGTAAACAAATCAAAGGACTCGTGTCGGAAGACCGAATCTTTGGTCTTGGTTATGACCGGGAATCGAAGCGTCTGTTCATGATGAATCGCTTGGCGGATACACCGGACCTTGAGCTCCTTTATATCGAAGAACGGGAGATCGAACCGGAGACTCCAGCCGATGACAAATCATCAGAAGCGTCAACTGATGCTGACACGGCTACTCCAAAAACAGAAGAATCATCGGAAGACACAACGACAGAGAACGTCTCGACGAATGACGACGCCTCGAGCGAATCGGCTGTATCTGAAGACGCGCCTGAAAATGAGTCGAACGAACAACAAGCGGAAGAAGAAAATCAAGAGCCCGAAACCGAATGGATGCTTGATTCACGCCAAGCGTTGTCTGCTGACGGGATGAGCGCCTCGATCCAACAGAAGTTTGAGCGATTCGAAGGAGTCGGCCTTGTCGAGAGACAAGGACGCATCTACGTGCTCGACTCAGAAGAGCTCGTCCTCTACACAGTCAATCCGGAAGAAGAGACCATCAACGGTCAGATGGTGACGCCTCGCGTATATGACTCGACCGGTATGTTTTTACAAGACAATGAAATCTTTGCAATCGTCCACCCGGAAGTATTCGATTTGGATGCATTCGTGTCTGTGGACTAACAATGGGGGAAGAACAGATGAGCAAACGTTACTTTTTTGAAGAAGTGAAACAATTTCATGAAACTTTTGGACATCCAGGAGCAAAATCGCCGCAACCGTTGACGCTTGATCGTGCGACAAAACGCTCGGTTTGGACGGCAGAGGAAGCGGTCGTCGAGTTTTTGCATCAATCCTCGCAATCGGAAGAAGAGTTTTTACAAGCCATCGAGCAATTCCAAGTAGGATTCCAGAAAGCGGTCCAAAAATCGTTGCAAGACGCACCGCCATCGGATGATGTGGAACGTCTCGTCGGACAAGGGGATGCGTTAACGGACGCGTTATATTTTGTGATGGGCAGTTTCGTTGAACTCGGACTCGATCCCGTTCCGTTGTTTGAAATCGTCCAGCGTGCCAATATGGCGAAACTTGGACCGGACGGGAAGCCGATTTTACGCGAATCGGACAATAAAGTCATGAAACCTGAAGGATGGATGCCACCGGAGCCGGAGCTCGAAAAAGAAGTGCGTCGTCAAATCGCAGGGAAAGAATAATCACAAACGGCTTGAGTCCTCACTACAAAGGGTTCAAGCCGTTTTTTTGTTGTGATGGTCGTGACGACATGATGGTATTAGATGGTATCAGAAAGGTCATGGGAGTAATTTATGGTATAATTTAACATAAGTAAGCGAGTAAAAGATCTTGATCATGGGGATGGAGGTCGTTCAACTGAAAAAATTGATTAGTATGTTATGTGTGAGTTCAGCACTTCTGTTAGCAGCGTGTAGTGAGGATGAAAAAGAGTTAGAATCTAAAAAATCAGAGCCTGACGTTTCAATCGAAACGATAAAAATTAACGATGAGAATGAATTGACAATCGTCCCACTCTATACGCAATACCAACAATATTTGAACGCATCCCTTGAATCAACCGATTCGGAGGAGAGCAAACAAAACTTCAAAAAATACGTACTCGATTACATAGGTGAAGTCGGAGAGGAAGAAAAAATCGATACATCTAGATTAAAAACTGATTTTAATCTAAAGCCGACCCCTCATAAGCAACAATTGCTGAAGCAGTTAGACAAATTAATCGAGCAGCATGAGGAGATTAAAGAGATTATTGCATCGACATATGCAGATTCAAATCAAATCTTACCCAAAAAGAAGAGCACAGTGTTTATTGCACCATATAATCCTGAATTCTTTTACGATAGTGAACCGTTGAAAGGAGTAGGCGCAGCAGCATACAAAGACGTATTCATCTTGTTTCTCGATACAGATTTTGACAAAGATGTGCTAGCCTATTCGACGGCTCACGAGTATCATCATCTGATTCTTCGTGATCAAAACAAATACAATCTTAGTTCGATTCTGGAGTCTATTATTGTCGAAGGGAAAGCGGACGCATTTGCTGATCGGATTGTCAAAGGAGTTTCTCCCCCATGGCATGTGCAATTAGATGATGCGACCATGGAACACATTGCAAGTCGAGTGAATGATTATGAAACGTCCTTCACCGATTTTGTAGTCGGTAATTATCAAAAAGATATGCCACGTTGGAGTAACTATATTCTAGGGAGGGATGTGCTCCATGACTATTTGACGGCGCACCCAGAACTGTCGATTCCCAAATGGACCTTCAAAGAAGATCATGAGATTTTAGAAAAATACAAGTATCGAGATGTGATGGAATTGGAAAATTAAGTTGAAAAGAATGTTAAAAGGCTTGACCCTGAATGAGACAGGATCAAACCTTTTAATTGTTTAGTGATCATGATAGAACGCAGACGATGCGTTTGACCGAACCTTTTACCGCCCTGTCGCCAGTTTGGCTGCATGCGATCCGGCGCAATGTCCTGTCGTGAAGGCGGCCGTGATGTTGTAGCCACCCGTGTATCCATGGATGTCGAGTACTTCGCCGGCAAAGAAGAGACCTGGTGCCTTCTTTGACATCATCGTCTGTGGTGCAACTTCTTTAACCGAAACGCCGCCACCTGTGACGAACGCTTTATCAAAGTCGAGTGTCCCGACGGCGTGCATCTCGAACATTTTCAAACGTGTTGCGAAATCAATGACGGATTGCTTCTTCAACTGACTCGCGTCTTCTTCTCCAAATGCGAGTTCTTCGAGCAACAAGTCAAGAAGTCGCTCGGGGATATAGCCTTTCCATACGTTTTTAACGGTACGCTTCGGTTGGCTCTGCACTTGGTTCCACAGTTCCTGAACGAGCTCATCTCGTGACGTGTCTGGGAAGAGGTCGAGTGACAAGAGGACGATTTGCTCTTTGCTGCGTTTCCGTTCTTTGATTGTGTACTGACTGCAACGGAGCGCGATTGGACCTGAAATCCCGAAATGGGTAAAAATCATGTCTCCCTGATGCGTCTTGATCGCCTTCCCTTTTTTACCATGCACCGTCAAAGCGACGTCCCGTAACGATAATCCTTGAAGTTGTTTCGTTCCGATGAACGCGTCATTCAATGTGATTGGCACCTCTGTCGGGAAGAGTTCGGTGATCGTGTGTCCTGCCTTCTGTGCCCATGGATAGCCGTCTCCGGTCGAACCGGTGTGTGGGACAGACTGTCCGCCGACCGCGACGACACAAGCTTTTGCCTCGAGCATCTCACCGTCCATCAACTCGACCGCATGAAACTCGTTTTCTTCATTAAAATGTAGCGTTTTGACTTCAGCCTTTTTTCGAATCTCGACGCCGAGGTCTTCAATCGCCCGAAGCAACGTGTTGACCACATCCTGTGCCTTATCCGTCACAGGGAACATGCGCCCATTGTCTTCCTCTTTCAGCGGAATCCCGAATCCAGTGAAGAGGTCGATAATCGATTGATTGTCGAACTGAGCAAGGGCGCTGTATAAGAAACGACCATTGCCTGGGATGAACTGAATCAACTCATCGATTGGCTTTCGGTTCGTGACGTTACAACGTCCTCCACCTGAAATGGCCAATTTCCGACCAAGTTTTGAACCTTTATCAATTAGCAAGGTCGAAGCGCCACTTTTTGCCGCTGCATACGTTGCCATGAGCCCGCTCGGCCCTCCACCGATGACGATGACATCTTTCATAGGGTATCTCCTCATTTCTTCATCTATATGATTAGTAAAATTATCGTAACTTTATTATCCGTAACAGTAAGAGTATAATGAGAAGCGGTTGTTTTGTAAAACCGAATTCATTGAAATCGTTGATTTATAGATGGAGGTACCTCATGTCATCAAGCGCCAAACAAGATTCTGGAAGAGCCTCCTTCGTCAAAGGAACGCTTCTTTTATCAGCGGGAAACTTGATTTCCCGAATGTTAGGACTACTGTACACGTTCCCGTTCCAAGCGATGGTCGGGATTGCCGGAGTGACATTATATCAAGCAGCATATACGTATTATGCGATCATGATTTCCATTTCGACGGCAGGGATTCCCGTTGCCGTTTCGAAATTTATCGCAAAATATAATGCACTAGGAGAATACGGGACAAGTCAACGACTGTTCCGACAAGGGATGAAGCTGATGCTTGCGACCGGTGTCGTCGCTTTTTTATTACTCTTTTTTGCAGCACCATGGTTATCCGAACTGATGGTCCGAAACTCAGAGAACAATCAGCAATACATTGACTCACTCACCCTCGTGACACGAAGCGTCAGTTTTGCCTTACTGCTCATCCCGGCGATGAGTATGGTACGTGGTTATTTCCAGGGACATCAAGACATGGCACCGACGGCAATCTCACAAGTGGTCGAACAGATTGTACGCATCCTGTTCCTCCTCAGTGGAACGATGCTCGTCTTGTTCGTCTTTGCGGATTCAAACTTCATTCAACCGATTGCCAATGCCCTTGGAGGGACGCAATCTGTTGAAACGACTGAATTGAACGGGTTGAAAGTCATTGCCGTCACGATTGCGACGTTCAGTGCATTCATCGGGGCAATCGGTAGTTTCGCCGTGCTCATCATGTATTGGAAACGTCGAAAAGACATTCATCGTCAGACAGAGAATCCGGCGGGCACACCGGTCCGCTCGATGAAATCGTTGTTGCTCGAATTGCTTAGCTATTCGATTCCAATCGTGATGGTCGGGGTATCGACCCCTCTCTATCAATTGATTGACCAGTTGACGATGGTCAATACGTTGCTCAGTACGGGTGCGACCGTTTCTGAAGCAACGTCGGCGTATGGCTTTTTGACCGGGAACGCCCATAAAATTGTGTTGATTCCAGTCTCTGTCGCGGCGAGTGTATCGATGGCGACGATCCCGCTTGTGACTCGTTCGTTCACGACGGGGGACATGCAAAAAGTTCGGAATCAAGTAAACCATATTTTCCAAGTCTCGTTCTTCGTAACGATTCCTGCGGTCATTGGTCTCGTAGCACTTGCGGAGCCATTGTTTGGCACCTTGTTCCCGGGTGACCGTGAAGGATGGGTATACTTGTTCCACTACGCACCAAGTGCCTTCTTCTTGGCCTATTACTCGGTCGCGGCTGCGATTCTCCAAGGGATTAACCGTCAGTACTTCACCATCTTTGCCACATCGATGGGACTGTTGACGAAACTTGCATTGAACGTACCGCTCGTCTATTGGCTCGGCGGAATCGGAGCCGGGTACGCGACCATCGCTGGATACATCGTAGCCATTATTCTCATGGTATGGATGATTCAACGAACGCTCCACTTCCCGTATAAGCAACTGCTTCGTCGCACCATCTTGATGTTCTTGATGGGTGGGGCGATGTTCGCTGCCGTCTTCCTCTCTCTTCTCGTTACAATGAATGATGAGGCGAGTTGGGGGAACGACATTTTTGCGACAATCGTGGGAGTGACAATCGGCGTTCTCGTATATGGATACCTCGGGTGGCGGAGCCATCTCGCAGGGAAATTACTAGGGAAACGCTTTGAATATCGGAGGAACGGATAATGCGAATTGATAAATTGCTATCGAACATGGGATATGGTTCAAGAAAAGATGTAAAAATCTTATTGAAACAAGGAGCAGTGCGAGTCGATGAGACACCTGTAAAAGATGCGAAACGGCACGTCGACCCAGCATCAGAGAAAGTCACGGTGTTCGGGGAAGTGGTTGAGTATCGTCCCTACATCTATTTCATGATGAACAAGCCGGAAGGGGTCATCAGTGCGACTGAAGATCAAGTCGAGACGACAGTCATCGACTTGATTGATTCTGAGTATACCCATTATGACCTCTTCCCGGTCGGTCGTCTCGATAAGGACACGACGGGACTGCTCCTCATCACAAACGATGGCGCATTCAATCATGCGCTCATGTCACCTCGCAAGCACGTCGACAAAGTATACATCGCCGAGGTCGACGGGGAGATGACAGTAGAGGATATCAAGACGTTCGCGAATGGGGTCGAGTTAGAGGACGGATATACGACGAAGCCGGCCCGTCTTGAAATACTGAGCAAGAGCGGACGTCGGTCGGTCATTCGCCTCACGTTGTCTGAGGGGAAATATCACCAAGTGAAACGAATGGTCGCGGCGGTCGGCAAACATGTCGAACGATTGGAGCGTGTTCAAATCGGAAAGTTAGAACTCGATGAGACGCTTGAGCTCGGGGCATATCGTGAGTTGACGGAAGAAGAAGTTCAACTGTTTCTTCAATCATAAGAAGATGAGAGAATCTGTCTGATGGGACGGATTCTCTTTTTGTATAAAAAGCTCTGTTTTTCGATTATATCTTTTTGAAAATGGCATCAAAATCATCACGCCAAGAGTCAACCAACCAGTCGTTATATCTGTGATACAAAGGAACAAGTGGTTCAACTTCATTTGAACTTATGATACAACCTCGATCATCGTACATTTGAAACACGATGTTCTTTTCGGTGCTAATAAAGTAAACAGCTTGTCCAATTGAAGGTTCTCTTCCTTGCTCGTAATTTCCTATACCTCTAAGGATTTTCTCGTAAGAGATTGACTTGATCTGCGAGGATACAAATTTTGCTTTATATTCATGTTTGATTTCTATAAATTCCCCTGTTATTTCGTCAATATCTTCATTTAATTCAAATAACGTTTCTTCTTCAATCTGTTGTTTCATGAATAAACCATACAAATATTCGGGAGTGGTATTCCCGAACATGATGTCCTCTGTTTCGTTCCAATCCTTGATAAAGATATGGATGTAATCATCAGATTGAAACACTTCCTCGAACAATGTAGTTACTCTGTTTACAACTTGCTCTATTCTCTCATCCGTTCCGTTTTTATACGGTTCGCCAAGTTCGAATCTTAGATGGACTTCTCCAGATAGGTTTGGGAAATTGTCCTCTATGTACTTCATTATTTCTTCTTTCACATCATCACCTCATCTTAAGCAATTGATACAATCTAAAACCACAAAACCTTCATTCATAAAAAAGAGACCTAGCATGCAGGTCTCTTGAATATACATATACAATTCAATTTGCCGTCTTGAGTGAACGTTTTGATGAAGTCCACGTGCCACGGCTAGGGCTCTCCACAAGGTTATTGTACTCAAGTACGTTCAAATCACGTTGCACGGTACGTGACGTGATGCCGAACTCTTCTACTAGTTCTGAAGTGGTAACGGATTCCCTTTCATTGATGAACAAATAAATGGACTTGATGCGCGTTAACATCCGATCTGTTGAGCCTTTCATTGGATAACCTCCCAATGTGTAGAATAATAATAAACCATACCTACAGACGACAAAATGAAATATAAAATTGTTATTTTCTAAAATTACACCTTTAGTATACCGCTCTTGAGCAAAAATGCAAGTGGAAAGCACGAACAATCTGTTTGTAAAGATTTGATTATGAACGTAAATATCGAATGAAGATTATATTTTTACATCGAAAAGAAGCTGAAACACGAACGAAAAAAACTTTTCTAAATGAATGTTCGTCTTTCATACATTTGGATATACTAGTAAGAGAGAGAACATTCGCAAAAGGGGAGATGAACATGAATTGGAGACAGGAAGTCGACAATCGTAAAGACGCATTTTTAGAAGATTTGAAAGGGTTACTTCAAATCCCTAGCGTACTCGATGAATCGAAAGCTGCACCGAACATGCCGTTTGGTCCGGAGGTTCGTCAAGCACTTGACTACATGTTTGAAATCGGTGAGCGAGATGGATTTAAAACAAAAGATGTCGGAGGTTACGCGGGACATTTGGAGTATGGAGACGGGGAGGAAATTGTCGGCATCCTATGTCACCTTGACGTCGTCCCAGCAGGGGATGGATGGACGTATGGCGCGTTCAACCCGACCATCACGACTGATGGGAAAATTGTGGCACGCGGAAGTAACGATGATAAAGGGCCATCTATGGCTGCATACTACGGGCTACGAATTGTCAAAGAGCTCGGGCTACCACTTTCAAAGCGGGTCCGTTTGATTTCAGGTTGCGATGAAGAGAGCGAATGGCGCTGTGTCCGCGAGTATTTCAAACAAGAACAAATGCCGACGTATGGATTTGCGCCAGATGCGGATTTCCCGATCATCAATGCTGAAAAAGGGTTGTATGATGGTGTGTTGACTCAATTACCGATTCAACGTGTACCAGGTTCTGCCTACCATCTCGTGTCATTCACGAGTGGGGAGCGTCCGAATATGGTGCCGGACTTCGCGAAAGCCGAATTGAAGACGGATGAGGTACTCGAGGAGAAGTTCGAGGCCTATCTCGAAAAATATGAAGCGGACGGAACGTGTGAATACGACCGTGGCACATATACGTTTACGATGAAAGGAAAAGCGGCGCACGCGATGGAACCGGATAACGGGGTCAACGCGGCCTACGTCCTCGCTGGATTCTTGTTACATCTTCCACTTGATATTCAAGGCGAGCGCTATGTTGAATTCGTCCGTCACGTATTCGCCGATTCTCGTGGGATTTCGCTTGGGATTGAAGCGAGCGATGAGACGGGCGACTTGACGATTAATGGCGGCGTCTTCCGATACAATGAAGAAGAGCGTACGGCGACGGTCAACATTCGCTATCCGTATACGGCCAAATTCGAAGAACGGTTACAAAACCTACGTGAAATCGCTTTGTCATTTGGGTTCGAGTTGAAGACCCGTCAACATATGCCGCCTCATCATGTGGCAGAAGATCACCCACTCGTGAAGACACTAGCAGGCGTGTACGAGCGTCAAACGGGAGAACATGCAAACTTGATGGCCATCGGAGGCGGTACGTATGCACGTTCGCTCGAGGCAGGTGTCGCATTTGGTGCATTGTTCCCAGGTGCTAAAGATGTGGCGCATCAGGTCGATGAATATATGGAGATAGAAGATTTATTACGTGCCGCGGCAATCTATGCTGAGGCCATTTACGAGCTCGCTAAATAAGAAACAAGGAGAGCTGGCTGGTATAGTCGGCTCTCTGTCCTTTAGGAAGGAAGTTATCATTGGATTCGCAAAAAAGAATGTTTCAGTCTGTATACGTCGCGATATTCTTCGCGCAAGGGGCATTGATCCCTTATATGACCTTATACTTTTCACAAACTAAGTTTGGGTTGACACCTAGCCAAGTCGGGATTGTGGTGGCCATCTTACCGATTCTATCCATCGGCGTGCAACCATTGTGGGGGATGTTGACCGACCGGACGGGGAGAGTCCGTGCTTGGTTGATTTTGGCGATGCTGAGCGCCGCACTCATTTCTCTCACGTTTTTAGTGGCGACCTCTTACATTTGGATTGTCATACTTATGGTGATTTGGTCCGTTTTCCAATGTGCTCACATCCCGCTTGTGGACATGATGACACTCGACTATACGACGCGGTCGAAAGTTGATTACGGTGCAATTCGACTCTATGGCTCAGCGGGATTTGCCATTGCCGTCTTTGCAATGGGACGAATATCTGATAGCACGTGGGGACTGGCTAGTACATTCGTGTTGAGCGCTGTTTTACTAATACTTGGCAGCGTATTTGTTCGAATGATTCCTGAGAAAAGTTCGATTCGCGATGTGACGTTGGCGCCGCTCTCATGGACGGCTGTTTGGAACAAACGCTTTGTGTTCTTCTTATGTGGTGGGATGCTCGTCTTTGGACCGATTTACGCGAATAACTATTATTTCGGCCTTTACGTGACAAACAGCGGTGGCTCGACGACGTTGGTCGGAACGCTATTCCTCGTGGCAGTGTTATTTGAAATCCCGTTTATGAAAGTGGCGTCCCAATTGGTTGAACGCTATGGAAACGTCAGCGTTCTTGTCGGGGCCGCTATCATCTCGGTAGTTCGAAACGGGGTACTTGCGTTAGAACCACCGATTTGGGTCGTGTGGCTCCTCGCGATTGCACAAGGTCTCGTCGTCGGACTTTTGATTCCCGTCGCACTTCAATTCGTTCGGACGCTCGTCGATCGGCAAGTTTCCTCGACGGCCATCGGGGTATATATGGCATTGACGTCCGGGCTCGCGACAGCTGGATTTAATATGCTGAGTGGTAAAATCATTGAACTTGACGATATTTTAGGCGTGTTTTGGATGTATACCATCGTCACGGCACTAGGAGCGTTGATTTGGATCGGAATGTCACGTCGCAATCTGAAAGGATGAATGAGATGAGTACGCATTACTTTATTGCGATTCCCATTGAAGCGACTGAATTGGTTGACGTACAGCAAACCATCTTACCTTATTATTCGTATCGAAGAATCTATCGACCGGAAGAGTTCCATATCACAGTGCAATTTTTAGGAAGCGTGGATGGGGATGAATTAGACGAAGTAAAAGAAATCACGCGTAGAATTTGTGCGAAAACATTACCATTCACGTTGGAGTTTCGAGCCATCGACCATTTTGGGCGACCGGATCGGCCCCGCGTTTTGACCATTGTTCCGGATGACTCCGAACCCCTTCAACGGTTGGCGCATACCCTCCGCCATGAACTAGTTGATGTGATTCCAAGATTGGACCGGAAGTCGTTTGTCCCTCACGTGACGCTCGCTAAAAAATGGGGCGAAGGGGAGCGTGTCCCGTACGTCCCCCCTGAATTTCACGCGACGGAATCAGTAGAAGAATTAATTTTATATGAAGTACAGCCGACTCATACACCTGCCTATCGAGCAGTAGACGTATTTCCGCTAAGACGGCCAGAGGAGGATATATGGCAATCCCGGTTAAAATTTTTGACGTAATCTCAAAATATGAACGTGATGTATTAGATCAATATAATCGTTATTTGGAGTATGTGGAATCCGATACGGCACGCCTACAGCGCCTTCATGAAAACAATCGCTTGAATCCGGTCGAAGTGCTCGAAATCGAAAGACCGTGGTGGAAGTTTTGGGCGAAGACGGAGCGAATTGAATTAGAGCCAAAGCCGCTCTCTGAATCGCAATATCAAAAGCTGTTAAGGGAGCGCCGGCATATCCAAAAGCTTCAATTCGCTTGTGAAGGGGTGCTTGAGACGGATTTACCACATCTGGCGTTTATTCGTGACTTCGCCTATCGTGTGATGCGTACCGATTGGAACGAACGACACTTTTTCTTGTATCGACCGGTCATCGAATGGAATGGTGCAACGGTTGAGTTGAGCCACCTCATCATCGGACCGACGCATCTGTATATCATAGAATGGCTTGAAGGCGATCGAAGTATCTATCACATATCGAAAGAGAAGACATGGGTTCATCAACCGCTGAAAGGGGAAAATACCCGTGTAGTGAACCCGTTGATCGCATTGACACGGACAGAGGAACTGATTCGTCAAGTTCTACCGCATTATGCGGGTGTGCTACAAAAAGTCGTCATTGCGACAAATGGATATTTTGATAACGTTCCAACTGTTCGATCGACCCAATATGTCGGTCGTAACGAATATACGGAATGGATGAAACAAGTGAACGGACGTGCACCGATTGTAAAAGCACAGCAGATTCGTGACGTTGCCACCGTATTAGAAGTGACTGCCAAGTTACCGTTTCGTCAATTCATGGATCAGTGATTGAGAGGAAGGGACGCATATGCATCACACACCAGATCAAAAGACCGCCTCACATGTGACCATCGAGAGCGCGTCTTTCGTATCATTTGAGACCATACAACTTGAGATTGTGCGCGAATATGAATCCGTTCCAGTACAAATCGAACAGAATGGACGCCCGGTCGACTACCTCGTCGAGCAACAGTTTGTGACGGAATCCGGAAAGGTCGAACAAATCCTTCGTTTAAAGGAACCAATCTCTTTAGAAACGTTATACACCGTCTGCCACCCGGGTCAAAAGACGACGGTTGTCGTACCAAGAGAAATCGTCCGTTCAGAGGAATTCGAACGGCGTTTCTCATATGATGGTCCACTCGGCGTATCGTTTACGCCGCACGGAATGGAAGTGACGGTATGGTCTCCGGTTGCTTTATCCATGTGGATTACAGTGCATGATGATACGAATCACAGAGAAATTGAGCGATTTCACATGAACCGCGGCGCACGCGGGGAATGGAGTGGTGAAATACCACAAGCGTTCCAAGGTATGTTTTATCGCTTAGAAGTGAAAACACCGGTCGATACGAGGCAAGTCGTCGATCCTTATGCGCGAGCCGTCAGTTTGAACGGTGAGTATGGCGTATTGCAAGATGTGGCGCGATTTGTCAAGAAACAGGTCGAACAAGCCGTGCGCCCCCCTTTATGGAAGGCAACGGATGCCGTCATCTATGAGTTGCACCTCCGAGACTTCACAAGCCACCCCTCATCGATGAGTCAATTGAAAGGGCTGTACGGTGGGGTGTCTGAAAAAGGAGTTCGGACGAAAGAAGGCAATAGTGCCGGACTCGACTATTTAAAAGAACTTGGCGTGACCCATGTCCAGTTGCTTCCTGTTCATGATTTTGGAAGTGTCGATGAGGCGACGCGTATGCCGTACAACTGGGGCTACGACCCGATTCATTGGTTCGCGCTTGAAGGAAGTTATGCCTCAAGGCCCGATGTGCCGATGAGTCGTGTGTTCGAATATGCGACACTCGTCTCTGACTTGCATCAAGCTGGTCTTCGAGTCGTTACAGACGTCGTGATGAATCATATTTATATTCGAGAACAATCCCCACTCGAAGCGCTCGTACCATACTATTATTTTCGATACGAGCACGACGGGACGATAGCGAACGGAACCGGTGTCGGGAATGACACGGCCTCAGAACGCTATATGATGCGACGTATGATTGTCGACTTCGTGACGTATTTCGCAACAACCTATCAAGTGGATGGGTTCCGCTTCGATTTGATGGGGATTCATGATGTCGAAACGATGAATCAAGTACGGGCCGCGCTCGATAAGGTGGATCCCTCCATTCTCGTCTATGGAGAAGGGTGGGACTTAGCGACACCGCTTGGACAGTCGTTGAAGGCGACGTCACAAAATGCTGCACGCATGCCTCGTATCGGACACTTCAACGATATGATTCGAGATGCATTGAAAGGGTCAACGTTTAATGACAGGGAACGCGGATTCATCTCTGGCAATGAGTGGAGAGAGTGGGAACTTCGAGAGTGTCTCACCGGAGCCGTGCATATTCCGAACGTGACGGTCGGACGTTTCCCGAGTCCGGCTTACTCCATCAATTATGCGGAAGCCCATGACAACTATACGATCTATGACAAGTTAATGTTATCTTGTGAAGGAGTCGATGAGACGACTCGTCTTGCCATGCAACGTCTTGCCAATGCGGTCGTCATCACATCTCAAGGCATCCCGTTTATCCATGCCGGTCAAGAGTTCGGACGCACGAAACATGGTGTCGAGAACAGTTATAATTCACCCGATCACATCAATCATTTTGATTGGGATCTTCGTGACACACGGATCAAAGACATCGAGTATGTGAAGACGCTCTTGAAGTTACGGCGACTCCATACATGTTTCCGCTATGATTCGAGACAAGAAGTCATTGACCATTTCACGTTTCTCCCATCGCCGCCTGGCGTCATTATCTATGAGTTGACGGCCAGTCATTCTTACGATGCGTGGCAACGGGTTCGCGTCTATGTGAACGGTACGTTCGACTCGCTTTCATTTGAGAGCGATGCGAAATGGAACGTTTACGTTCAAGGAGAAACGGCAAGTCTCGTTCCGCTCGCACGAAACCCAGCACACATTCAAGTCGAGTCGTTGTCAATGACGATTCTCGCGTGTTAAGATGTTGATTGTATCTCTTTAATTCAAGTAAGATTTGAGCGTGATGAATATGTATTCAGATATAGTCGGTGCGCTCGGGAAAGAGTGGACAGTCGCTTCAGCCGGAGGTATCACGGGCGAAGCGTATGTAGCGACGACGCGCCAACAGAAGATTTTTGTCAAACGAAATTCTTCTCCGTTTCTGGCAATCTTGTCAGCGGAAGGAATCGTACCAAAGCTTCTTTGGACAAAGCGAATGTTTAACGGGGACGTGTTAAGCGCCCAACAATTTATCGAAGGCCGCGAACTTTCACCAGAAGATATGAAGCGACCTGATGTCGCGGCGCAACTCGGCAAGATTCATAATTCGAAAGAGCTATTATTCATGTTGCAACAGCTGAACCACACACCGGTGACGCCGCACTTGTTGCTCCGTCAGTGTGAAGCATATGAACAAGATGAAACAGACCGAATCATCGGAGAAGCCGTACAATGGCTAAAGCACCATTTGCCAAAAGTCGACGAGCAAGAATTTGTCGTCTGTCATTCTGACCTAAACCATAATAATTGGATTGAGGATGAGAGCGGCCTACTCTACTTGACGGATTGGGATGACGCAATCATTGCAGACCGCGCGTTCGATTTGGCGATGGTTGTCTATAGCTATATGGATGAAGTGGAGTGGGAGCGCTGGTTCTCGCATTACGGGGTACGTGTTTCGAGTGAGCTCCATAATCGAATGCATTGGTATGCGATCGCCCAAACGATTTTGACAATCTATGGGGAAGAGAATGACTCGGCGCGAACTGAAGGATTTCATGTACTACGCGAGCTGATGGATGAGGCGTACGAACGAATCAATTAAAAGGGATGGCTGTTCGCCACCCCTTTTTGAATGTGTTAAATGTCATCTGGATTCATAAAGTAAGCCCAAACGAACGTGGCGATGACACCAGCGAAAAACGTCAGTGGAGCTGCATAAAAAATAAGAAACTGATCTAAAGTACTCATCGTATTTAACCTCCTTGTGAAGGATGATTCACGTTCATTAAACTATGATTTCGTGTATAATCGCAAGAGGACTGCTCGTCCGTAACGTGCATATTCCCATTAAACTTGAACATTTGATGAACGAAAGGTAGGATTTTCATGCGTTTACGACATAAGCCTTGGGCAAAAGAATATATGGAAGCTCAAGAACATGTATTTATTCAACATCCTGAACAGTTGAAAGGTAACTGGAGCACTGAATTCGGGAATGACCACCCGCTCTTTATCGAGGTCGGCTCAGGAAAAGGACAATTTATTTTAGGGATGGCGCAACAACACCCGGATGTGAACTTTATTGCGATCGAGTTGTTTGAGAGTGTAGCCGTCTCTATCGTACAAAAATTAGTCGAAACCCCGATGCCGAACGTGAGAGTGTTGACGGTCGATGCGAAACGACTCGTCGACTATTTCGAAGCGGGAGAAGTCGATCGCGTCTACTTAAACTTCTCCGATCCGTGGCCAAAGACACGACATGCGAAACGTCGCTTGACATATAAGACGTTTTTAGCGACATATGAGGCGATTCTTCCGAAAGCTGGAGAGATTCATTTCAAGACGGACAACCGTGGATTGTTTGAATATTCGCTTCAGAGCATGAGTCAATACGGGATGTTCTTCACAGAAATTTCACTAGATTTACATGTCAATGAACCAGAAGATAATATTCGAACAGAGTATGAAGAGCGCTTCAGTGCGCTCGGTCAGCCGATTTACCGAATGGAAGCCGTCTTCCGTCCGAAAAATTGACACGCTTTTTTCTTATTTTAATAGTATTTTCTTCACACTTTTTTCTTTCTTCTTGGTACAATAGGAATGACGCTAAACTGGAATAAGAGAAGGGGGAACATGGGGATGTTGAAAAAAGCATGGGCAAGCCTGCTTGCAGTAATCTTCATTCTAACAATCGCACCAATGAATACCTCAGCGAACGAAGCGTTCTTAGACGCTCTCGAAGAGGATTTGAAAGCAACGCATTACGACTATAAAGAAGGAACGGCTGAAATCATCAAAGAAGAGACGCTTCGCCATTCAAACGGCAACGAAGTCATCGCTGCTGTCGTAGAGCTCGATACGATTCGTGATGGGATCTTCATCACACGTAAAACCGAGTATCATTACTTTGATGCGACAGACAACAAGATTCTTACATCAGCGGACCTCGTAGAAGTAGAAGGGGCCTCAGAGTTTGCAGATGCGAACATCGACATGCTCGGTCAACAGATCGTCTATTGGTTACCGGTATTGGTCTTGCTTCTAATGATTGCGATTCCGGCACTCATTTTGTTCTTGGTTGTACCACGTTTCTATTCAACAAGTTCATATATGAATGCCGTATATGAAAAGAATGACAACCCAAGATAAGACATGAAAGTACCCCGTTCAAGAGAACGGGGTACTTTTTACTGTTGTTTTAACTGTTCGACGATATCAGTTAGTGACATCCCATTTCCTGAAGAAACGGAGGCGATGAAGGCACTCTCGACAATGGGACCGTCAAAAAATTCGACATGTTTGTCACCTTCGTACATGTCGATGGCGAGTTCCGCATTCATCGTCGCCGACCCGATATCACTGAGGAGAAGTGCCTCTCCATCGACCTGGTCGAGTGCCGATAAGATGCGATTCACATCCGTTCCGATAGCGCCATCTTCAAGGCCACCGGCTAGATGAATGGGCACGGACGGTGCCATTTCCTTCATCAAATCTTGGATTCCTTCCGCAATTTTTGCACTGTGCGAGACGATGATCAATTCAACGATGTCAATCGACCTCCTTCATAATCGCGGCCAAAAGGATTGAGCTAGAAAGGGCACCCGGGTCGACGGTTCCGCGAGAGTTTTCTCCGAAGTAAGAGGCTCTTCCTTTCGTGGCCACCATATCCTCTGTTTTTTGGACAAGCTCGTCCAACTTCTGTTTATAATCTTCCCCTTGTTGGACTTGCTCGAGGAACGGGTCCCAGACGTCGACCATCGTTTTTTGGCCGACTTCCGATTTCCCTCGTGCTTTGATGGAATTCGAACCTTCCTGGAGCGCCTCCTTGAGTAAGCCAAAGTCCGCTTCGGTCGCATCCCCGAATTTGGTTGCCATCTTCACGAAAGCTGAACCGTATAAAGGTCCGGCCGCGCCTCCGACTTTCGACATGAGGGTCATCCCGACCTTTTTACTAAGTGCTCCAAGAGAGTCATAATCCTCATCTAGAATAGTAGAGACCGCATCAAAACCACGAGACATGTTGATCCCATGGTCTCCGTCGCCGATGGCCCGGTCTAAATCGGTCAACGTATCCTTTTGTTCTTCGATGCCAACTTGTGCGTCACGTAACGCCTGCTTCATCCGATCAATCGTCAACATAAACCAAACACCTCATTTATTAAATTTTGAATCCAAGTGCTGCCGAAGGAGCGTCGAGATACGTCGTCATCTCATCATCGAGAGGGAGCAACGTGATGGAGAACCCATGCATCTCGAGTGAAGTCATGTAGTTGCCGACATACTTCCGTTTAAGGGTATACCCAGCAGCTTCCAGTTTTTCGGCAACGAAGTGATAGGTCACATATAACTCAGACAACGGCGTTCCACCCATTCCGTTCACCATGACGGCAACTTCTCCTGGCTCGACTTCTTTTTTCAAGTGACTGAGGAGGTCGTCGACGATTTGGTCGACATCACTCGTCGGTTTCCGCTCGACACCACGTTCCCCGTGAATCCCGATGCCGATTTCCATCTCTTCCTCGTTCAAGTCGAAACCTGGTTTACCACTGACAGGCATGTAACAAGGTTCCACGGCCATCCCTATGGAGCGAACGTGTGAAGCTACTTTTTCGGCGATGGATTTGACTTCTTCAAGTGATTTGCCACTAGCTGCAGCGGCTCCGGCAATTTTGTGAACAAAGACCGTTCCGGCAACCCCGCGTCGATCTTCTTTGTTCGAAATGGCGACATCATCGGCGACGACGACGTGGTCGACTTTGATGCCATCACCTTCGGCCAGTTCTGCGGCGAGCTCAAAGTTCATCACGTCGCCGGAATAGTTTTTCACAATCAAAAGAACGCCGTTTCCGCCGTCAGCTGCTTTGATTCCTTCAAGTACCATGTCCGGAGTAGGAGAGGTGAACACTTCCCCACATACTGCCGCATCGAGCATACCGTCCCCGACATATCCAGCGTGGGCCGGCTCGTGACCACTACCGCCTCCAGATACGAGACCGACTTTTCCAGACTTCGCTCCGTCAGCCCGACAGATGACATTCACACCGTCGACGCGACCATACATTTCAGGATGGGCATGGACCATCCCTTCAACCATTTGCGATACGAGTTCACTTGCTTCACCGATTAGCTTCTTCACGCGAGATCACTCCTTTATTAAATTGAAAACTACCAATTTCAATTTTCCACTCTTTCGAGGGAACTAAACAAAAAAACCGACGAATCATTCGTCGGTTTCGTGTCATGCATATTCGAGTAATGCGCCAGTCTCAGAGTCGACTGTAAACTCATATGTTTTCTCTTCATCGTTCTCAAGAACCGAGATGCCACCTTTGTAGACGTCGTATTCACGACCGTCGTATGTGTAAATCTCCGGTGATGCAGAAATCCATGCCCCTTGGACATGACCTTTTGCTGAGAAAGCACGCTTCGTGTACTCTAAGGCGTTTTCTGCAGATAAGCTACGTTCATCTAAAGCTTTTTTCGTCATAAGTGCGGCAATGACGGCAACCCCGATTCCAATAAACCAATACCTTTTTTTCATATGACTACCTCCCCTTGAACTATGGCTATCATGTACATCGTACCAAAACCTGTACCCGAATGGAATGAAAAGCATTCGCATCCTGTCAAAACTTTTGTATATAATGAGACAAGAACGGTTAGGAAAGGATGATGAAAGATGGATCAGAAGACGAGAGATTTATTTAAGACGCTAACAGAACTCCCGGGAGCTCCTGGGTTCGAGTCTGAAGTTCGTCAATTTGTACGTGGACGAATTGAACCCCATTCAGATGAAATTGTCACGGATGGCATCGGATCAATTTTTGGAAAACGTGTCGGAGACGAGTCGGGACCGAAAGTCATGGTAGCCGGACATATGGATGAGGTCGCTTTTATGGTGACACGGATTACCGAGAACGGCATGCTTTACATACAACCACTCGGTGGCTGGTGGAGCCAAGTGCTCATGGCGCAACGTTTCGACATCATCACGTCGAACGGTAAAATTCCCGGTGTCGTCGCTTCGACACCGCCTCATTTGTTAGGTCCAGATGCAATGAGTAAACCGATGGACATCAAGCAGATGTTTATCGATATCGGAGCAGATTCGAAAGAAGAAGCAGAGTCATGGGGTGTACGTCCGGGGGTCCCTGCTGTTCCATCGAGCGCATTTACCCCACTTCATCACCCGAAAAAGATTATGGCCAAAGCTTGGGACAATCGTTATGGCGTCGGTCTTGCAATCGAATTGTTGGAGGAAACGACAAAAGCGGATCATCCAAACATCTTGTTCTCGGGTGCTACCGTACAAGAAGAAGTCGGATTACGTGGAGCGCAGACAGCATCTGAATTGATTCAGCCAGATGTGGCACTCGTACTCGATGCTTCACCGGCCAATGATGCTTCAGGAAGTAAAACGGAGTTCGGTCAGCTCGGTGAGGGAGCATTGATCCGAATTTTAGATCGCGTCATGGTCATGTCTCCTGAAATGCGTGATTTCTTACTCGATACGGCTTCAGACGAAAACATCAAGACACAATATTTCGTCTCACCAGGCGGTACCGATGCGGGGCGCGTTCACATGAGCGGAGAAGGGGTACCGACAGCCGTCATTGGCGTCGCATCTCGTTATATCCATACACACGCCTCGATTCTTCATACGGATGACTACGATGCAGCGAAAGCGTTGCTCAAAGCGTTGGTCAAGCGGCTTGATCGTTCGACACTTGAAACGCTACGTCCGTCTCTGTAAATCAAACATTCCGTTCACTCGAAAGATGAGTGGACGGTTTTTTATGGATGTTCTTGCTATTTCATGAAAACGTCTTATACTGATAAAGGTGTTTATACATGTATGTTACTCATGACAAGACACCTGTATAAGTGTAAGGAGGATATGTTATGTTCAAGAAAAAAGGAATCTCATTGAGCCCGTCGCTTTATTTTGTGACGGCGCTAAGTTATATGGCACTTGGTTTGTTTAGTACGTTAATCATCGGTCTGATCATAAAAACGATCGGAGGTCAGCTCGAAGGAACGACATTCACAGGGATGAGTGCCACGTTGATTCAAATCGGGGATGTCGCCATGAGTTTGACCGGACCGGCAATCGGGATTGCCATCGCCTATGCGTTAGAGGCGCCGCCGCTCATTTTGTTTTCCGCGCTCGTTATCGGGGCGTTTGGATATGAGTTCGGACCGGCAGGAAGTTACGTTGCGACGATTCTTGCGGTCGAAGTCTCAAAACTTGTCTCTAAATCGACGAAACTAGATATTTTAGTGACGCCGTTCACAACGATTGCCGTAGGCTACCTCACTGCGACGTATATCGGCAAGTATGTCGGCTTATTTATGACGCAACTCGGTGGTTGGATTGAATGGGGCACGGAGCAACAGCCGTTGTTCATGGGAGTGGTCGTCGCGACATTGATGGGACTTGCGTTAACGGCACCGATTTCAAGTGCTGCCATCGCATTGATGCTCGGTTTGAACGGAATTGCCGCTGGAGCAGCGACTGTCGGTTGCGCGGCTCAGATGATTGGGTTTGCCATCACGAGTTATCGTGATAATGGGGTCGGTGGGGCGATTGCTCAAGGAATCGGCACCTCGATGCTTCAAGTCGGGAACATTGTGAAAAACCCTTGGATTCTTCTTCCGCCAACAATGGCCGGGGCTGTATTGGCTCCAATCGCGATTCTGTTGTTTGAACTGGAAAGTGTCGCTGCGGGGGCAGGCATGGGAACAAGTGGGCTCGTCGGCCCGATTGTCATGCTTGAAACGATGGGCTTTAGCTGGTATACCTTTCTCGTCGTCTTTGGTTTCCTCATAATTGGACCAGCCTTATTGAGTTACGCGGTATACGTAGTCTTGCGAAGAACCGGTCGGATTCAACCGAATGATTTAAAAATTGATTATTAATGAAGAGCAACGTTTCGAGGAACGTTGCTCTTTTTCATCCAATTCCGAACCACATTTTCACGGACTCAACCGTCTCACGAGGGACTCGGAAACTGATTAAGAATAACATGAGCACAATCACGTAAATGGGGATCAAGAAACGCTTTCGAACGATGGGCAAGTGACGTGCCAATTTCTTGAGATATTTTTCGAGCACATAAATGACGGCGAAACCGACAACGAGCCAAATCAAGATCTCTAGTCTCGTTTTATCAGTGTCAATAAACAAGTAGCCGTATCGCAAAATGGCAAGCATTCCAAATACACCGACCATCTGTTCAAGAGGGTGCTTCATTTCAGGGTTTAACGTTTCGCGTGTTAATTTCATTCAGCTTCACCTGTTTCAACTAGTTTCGGCTTTGATTATAACAAACAGCAGAGCAGAATGTGTGACTTGACTTATGCTATTATAAGTGAGGAAAAAACGAACAGGAGTGATAATCATGAAACGACTATCAACAATGGCAGAATATATCGAAGCAAAAGATGCGAAAAGTGTCCTTATGTTTTCGGCGACATGGTGTGGAGATTGCCGATTCCTTGACCCATTCATGCCGGAAATCGAGAAGAAATTTGAAGCATGGACGTTCTATTACGTCGATCGTGACGAGTTCATGGAACTTGCGCAAGAACTTGATATTTTTGGCATCCCAAGCTTTGTTGCGTTTGAAAATGGCAATGAGGTTGATCGCTACGTCGGTCGTGAACGGAAGACGCCGGAACAGGTTGAAGCTTTCTTGAACGGATTAGGGTGAGCCTTTATGGAACGGAATGAGTTAAGACGTTATCTAGAATCGCATTTTAATGAAGAATACCGTACTTCTTACGACCGTGAGAATGAGGTACTGCGCGTCGAGCGGAAATCTGACCGTTTTGGGGTCAATATCCGCCTTGCGCCGATTGTGGCAAAGGCTAAGACACGCGGTACGGTTGCCGTCGATGAAGTCATCGAGTATATCGAATCAGCGATGAAGGCGGATGATCAAATCTCCCTCACCGGAAATGAAGATGCCATCTATCCGGTCATTCGTTCGAACTCTTTCTCGAAGACGACAAAAAATGGAGAAGCACTTGCATTCACCCCGCACACGGCCGAGACCGCGATTTTTTATGCGCTGGACCGTGGAAACGGATATCGGTTGATTGAAGAACGCCACCTTTCGGATGAAATGACGCTCGACCGCATCGAGCGAATCGCCCGTGAGAATGTGAAAAAACTACCGACCGAGATGAAACAAGACGAAGTGGCTGGAAACCCATTCTACTTCTTATCAACTCGTGATGGCTACGAGGCATCTCGTGTGTTAAATGACGAGTTTCTTCGGCTGATGGAACGACGGATTGAAGGGGATATGCTCGTCGGTGTCCCGCATCAGGATGTGATGATCGTTGCGGACATTCGAAATGACCAAGGATATGATGCGATGCAGCAACTGATGTTTGATTTCTTCACAAATGGTCGAATTCCCGTCACTGCACTCGCCTTTCACTATGTGGCGGGGGAACTTGAACCGATTTTCATTGTCGGAAAAAAGACCCCGCCATCGAACACATAATCTGATAAAATAAGTGAGATGAGTTTGAAAGAAGGGACGTAGGAACGTATGCAAATGAATGTGTTTTATAACCGAGAAGGAATCGGTGATGTACTCATGGTGTTGTTAAAAGAAGGAGAACGACATCATCAATCTGTCGAGCGGACGGGAGACGTGGCAATCGTCAAGTCGGCAGACGGAAAAGTGAACGGGTACAACCTGTTTCAAGCAAGTCAACATGTTGATGTGACAGGATGGAATGGTCCTGTTGAGTTGACAGTCGAATTAGTGGAACAGTTGCAATCTATCTTAAATGATAACGGGATTGAAGAGGACTTTTCATGGGTTGACGTGACGCCGAAGTTTGTCGTCGGGTATGTTGAAAGCGCAGTAAAACACCCGGACGCTGACAAACTGTCAATCTGTCAAGTTCAAATCGACCAAGGGACTGTTCAAATAGTATGTGGCGCACCGAATGTGGCAACAGGGCAAAAAGTCGTTGTCGCAAAACCGGGTGCGGTGATGCCGACTGGTTTGATTATCCGTCCGTCTGCACTCCGTGGTGAAAGTTCACACGGGATGATTTGTTCTGCCCGTGAATTAAACCTTCCGAACGCCCCGCAAGAAAAAGGGATTTTAGTATTAGATGACGAATATGAAGTAGGTACAGCATTTAAAATCGGTCGCTAAATTCGACCGATTTTTTGTTAAATATGGATTGAGTGAAAAAGCGAGGAATCAAGTATGGATGCATATGAACGTTCACTGAAGCAACAAGCAGAGCGAATCAAACGAGAACTGTCGAAAGAAGGACAAAAAGGTTCCCCTCCGCCAAAGGTAGAGGTAACCGAGGAATTTATTCCGTCAGACGTCCCGTCACCGATTTATGGATATGCTCGTCCGAAACCAAAGATTGTCCTTCCGGTCGAACACTCTCCTGAAACGAGAGATGCGTATGATTCAAAGATGGCATCTACTCATTCTACGACGGAAGAGCCAATCCAAGAGTCATCTACTGAACCCGTCTCTGAACCTGAATGGAGCAAAGAGTCCAACGAGCTGATTTCCGAGGAAATGGAAATGGAAGAAAAACCGATTCTTGGTGAAGTTTCGATTCTAGATAATGGCTTTTCATCTGTTTTTATGCAATCAACGGATTTATCCCGTTCAAAAAAGGAGACGGTCGTAGAGGCTCATCAAGATGCCACTCCTCATACTGTCCTAGATATTGACGAATCGGCGGAACAAATCGGTTCGTCGCTTGAGCAGATTGCAGAAAGATTACAAACACCATCTGAACAGCAAGAAGTGCCATCTGCCACAGATTTGACATCAGCGGTTCAAGTCTCATTTAAAGCGGATCAACCGCCTGTAAATGTGATGATGACGCCAAAAGATCGCATGGCGATGTACCGCAGCCGACGACTTGCGCAAAAAAACAATAATCTGTAATAGCACGACTCTGTGAGTTTTGCTATAATGACAAAGGTTTGTCGCATTTTGACGAGCCGCAATGAATTAGGGGGGCTATTTACAGATGAACCGTTATCACTTCGTCGGAATTAAAGGAACGGGCATGAGTCCTTTAGCTCAAATTTTATTTGATATGAACAATGAGGTCCGTGGATCGGACGTTGAAAAAGCATTTTTTACAGAAGAAGCATTGAACCGTAAAGGGATTGAAATTTTGCCATTCGATCCTGAAAATATTTCGGAAGACCAAATCGTTGTGCAAGGAAACGCGTTCAGTGATGATCATCCAGAAATCGTGCGTGCACGTGAACTCGGATTGACGATTTATAAGTATTACGAGTTTTTAGGTGAACTCGCGAACCATTACACGAGTGTCGCCATCACTGGGTCACACGGGAAGACGTCAACGACGGGATTGCTTGCACACGTCATGCGTGGAATCGAACCGACATCGTTCTTAATCGGCGATGGCACGGGAGAAGGAGTGGCGGATTCGAAAAACTTCGTCTTCGAAGCTTGTGAGTACAAGCGTCATTTCTTATACTACCGTCCAGACTACGCGATTATGACGAATATCGACTTTGACCATTCGGACTATTTCTCTGGACTTGATGACGTCATTGACGCTTTCCAAGAAATGGCGAAACAAGTGAAGAAAGGAATCATTGCTTGTGGCGATGACGAAAATCTTCAACAGATTCAAGCCAACGTGCCGCTCGTCTATTATGGTTTCGGGGCGCACAATGATTTCCGTGCTGAACAGGTCACATCGACAGAAAATGGAACGACATTTGATGTCTTTTTGCGTGATGACTTCTACGGAACGTTCCGAATTCCTGGATATGGAGACCACAGCGTGTTGAACGCGCTCGCTGTCATTGCGACATGCGACTACGAGAACTTGCCGAAAGAATTGGTGAAAGAACGTCTTGAGACGTTCAATGGTGTAAAACGCCGATTCAGTGAATCGACGTTAAACGACCAAGTGCTTGTCGATGACTACGCGCATCATCCGCGGGAAATCAGTGCAACGGTCGAAGCGGCTCGGAAAAAGTATGGCAATCGAGAAGTCGTTGCGATTTTCCAACCACACACGTATACACGCTTGAAATCATTCATGGATGATTTTGCGACGGCATTGGCCGAAGCAGACACTGTCTATTTATGTGATATTTTCGGTTCAGCACGTGAGCAGGAAGGAACGGTCACGATCGAAGACCTCCAATCACGAATCGAAGGCGCGCATATTTTAAAACGTGGTGGTACAGGCGTGTTACGCAACCATGCCGATGCCGTGCTCTTATTCATGGGTGCCGGTGATATTCAAACGTATCAGCGCGAATATGAAGAAGTTGTAAAACTTGAAGCATAAGTGTGAAGGGAGACGAAAGTCTCTCTTTTTAATGTTTAGCCATCCAAAATCTCGGTAATAGTAGTATCGATGAATATGACAAAGGAGATGTTAGGAATGGCTAGTCAAGTTGCGCTCAACACATTGAACAAAGAAGTAGCGAACTATGGATTACTGTTTGTGAAACTTCATAATTATCACTGGTATATCAGTGGACCGCACTTCTTCACGTACCATGAAAAACTAGAAGAGCTCTATAATCTAGTGGCAGAACTTTATGATGACGTGGCAGAACGCCTACTAATGAATGACGGCGAACCGTTTGCGACGATGAAAGAGTATCTTGAACATTCGACGTTAAAAGAAGGCGATCGTCATGCCGAGACAGATCAGATGATTAAAGACATCATCAGTGACTTCAAACAAATCCGTCAAGAGATGCAAGATGCGATGGAGAAATTTGAGGATGGCGATGAGGCGATTGAAGATACATTCGTCTCTCATATCGAACGACTCGAAAAAGAAATTTGGATGATGTCTGCAGCCCTCGGGAAGAAAACAAAATTATAAACATAAAAATGGTGCGCCTTTGTCAGGCGCACCATTTTTATGTTATTTCAAGTTTTCTGGATTAAGCGGAAGCAAGGCATCGATGACGAAACGTCCGTCTTTTCGGATGAGTACATCGTCGAACCAAATTTCGCCGCCACCGTAATCCGGGCGCTGGATGTTGACAAGATCCCAATGGACAGATGAGTTGTTGCCGTTATAGGCTTCATCATACGCTTGACCTGGCGTGAAGTGGAAGCTGCCGTCAATTTTCTCATCGAAGAGGATATCTTTCATCGGATGTTGAATGTATGGGTTCACACCGATTGCGAACTCACCGACGTAACGGGCTCCTTCATCTGTGTTGAACACTTCATTGATTCGTTCTGTATCATTAGCCGTCGCATCTACAATCTTCCCGTCTTTGAACGTCAACTTCACATTCTCGAATGTGAATCCTTGGTATGGAGATGGCGTATTGTACGTGATCACGCCATTGACCGAGTCTTTTACCGGTGCTGTGAACACTTCACCATCTGGAATGTTCATTTGACCCGAGCACTTGATTGCCGGAATATCTTTTATGGAGAACGAGAGGTCCGTTCCTGGTCCTTTCAACGTGACACGGTCCGTCTTGTTCATCAATTCGACCAATCCGTCCATTGCGCGGTCCATCTTTCCGTAATCGAGCGTACATACATTGAAGTAGAAGTCTTCGAACGCTTCTGTCGATTTTCCAGCAAGTTGCGCCATCGATGGAGATGGATAACGAAGGACGACCCATTTAGTTCCTTTGACCCGGTCTTCGGTATGCATTTTCCCAAGAGTGGCACCGACGAGTTTTTGTTGCTCACTCGGCACGTCAGAGAGTTCGTTGATGTTATCACCAGCACGTAAGCCGATATAGGCATCCATTGCCTGCATCTGTTTACGCTCGATGTCGGCCATGAGTTCGAGTTGCTCTCGGCTTGCGCCCGTATATAACTTACGTAAGATACGGCTCTCTTTCAACAAGACGAATGGGTGTCCGCCTGCCTCATATGCTTTTTCGACGAGTGCCTCAACGAGCGACTCCTCGACGCCAAAGTTCTCAATCAGTACCTTTTCCCCCGGTTGTAGCTTGACGGAATAATTGATTAAACCGTCTGCTAACTGTGTAATTCTTGGATCTCTCACACGATCACCCCTAATTATTTTTATGAATTTCTATTTTAGTGTAATCGAAAACATAAAAACGGGTAAAGGAATAATCAGACCCAATGGCGAAAACGGTTGTAGCAAATCTTTTCAGTCATAATGGTGCTATAATGAAACAAGAAACGATTGAATAGGAGGAATGGATTGAATGGAGATCACATTAGGAGGCATCGCTGGCCTGATTGCGGCGCTCGCGTTTGTCGTACTCGTCATCTTCTTGGCGCGTGTATTGTCGAATGTAAACCGTACACTCGGAAGCGTCGCCAACACGACCGAAAATTTAGAACGCCAGCTCGATGGAATCACAATGGAAGTGACGGCGCTCTTACATAAGACGAACCGTCTCGTGGACAACGTCGAAGAAAAAACAGAATTGCTCGCACCCGTCGCTCATGCGCTTGATGAGTTAGGGACATCATTGAACGAGGTGACCGAGTCTGTTCGTACCGTCTCGACATCTGTCCACTCGGCAGCAGACGAAAACAAAGAACAGATTGCGCAAGCCGTCCGATGGGGATCGGTTGCGGTCGAATTGTTCAAGAAGAACAAGCCGGAAGCATCTGCTTCAAAAGAACGTCCACGTCGCCGTACACGACGTGAAAAGAAAGCAGAAACACCTGTATCACCTGATTTGATTCAAACGGACGATACAATCAAATAACTAAATTTCGGGGAGGAACTCACACATGACAGACCAAAAGCAATCAACAGAACAGAATCAATCAAGTAGCGGATTTTTGACGGGTGTCATCCTCGGAGGGATTGTCGGAGCAGCGGTTGCCCTCTTAACATCACCGAAAAACGGACGTGAAGTTCGAACGTACCTTGACGAGAAGACGTCAACATCGCGAGAACGTCTGACTGTCAAATCGAAAGAAATGCGTGAGAAAGCAGAACCGGTCGTTGGGGAATGGATTAAAGTGGCGAGCGATAAGGCGGCACCTGTCCTCAATATCGTAAAAGATAAGGCGCGTGAGGCAGCAGAATTAAAGCAACAGATCGATGAGGACGAACTCTCGATTGAAGAGGCGATGGAGAAAGCGGATCAGCTCGTCGCGGAAGCGGAATCGGAAGTGAAAGAACAGATGGACCGTGCGGCTGAAGAAGAGGCAAATCCATCGAACGCATCGGATTCTGAATCAAACGATTCGCTCGAAGCACCTGTCAATGAGTTGCTTGATGAGGAATCGAAAGAAGAACTCAATGATTTGAAGAAAGACCTTAAAAAAAATGAATGACATGTAAGGGCCGAATGCATTCGGTCCTTTTTTGGTGATTTTGTGACGTAGAAGGTTTCCTTATGACAAAGCGCACAAAGTTCGATATAATTAGGAATCTGGAAAGAACGGCTTAAGAATGTGAGGGAAACTATGAGTCCACAAGATCAATTGAATCGATTACGTCGAGAAATGGATGAATTGAACCATGAAATGCTCGACTTGCTAAGTCGGCGTGGTACACTTGCCGTCGAAATTGGAAAAATCAAACGTCTTCAAGGCGTCGAACGTTATGATCCCGTCCGCGAGCGCGAGATGCTCGATTTTATCGCCGCTTCAAATCAAGGACCGTTTGAAACGTCACGTCTTCAACATATCTTTAAAGAAGTCTTTAAAGCGTCTGCTGAATTACAAGGGGAAGACCGTGATAAAACGCTTCTCGTTTCGCGGAAGCGTCAACCGGAAGACACGTTGGTCCACGTGAAGGACGTGACGATCGGAAACGGGCGTCCACAATTGATTGCGGGACCGTGTGCCGTTGAATCGTTTGAACAAGTGAATGCGGTCGCAGAAAAACTTGCATTATCGGGAGTTAAAGTGATGCGAGGTGGTGCTTATAAACCGCGTACGTCTCCTTACGATTTCCAAGGCTTAGGCTTTGAAGGATTGAAGCTGTTGAAGACAGCAGCTGACCGACACGACCTACGAGTCATCACGGAAATCATGACTCCCGGCGCAGTGGAATCGGCGTTACCATATGTCGATATCATTCAGGTCGGGGCTCGCAACATGCAGAACTTCGATTTGTTAAAAGAAGTCGGGAAGACAGACAAACCGGTCTTGTTGAAGCGCGGATTATCCGCTACAATCGAAGAGTTCATTTATGCGGCAGAGTACATTATGGCGAGCGGGAACAGCCAAGTCATCTTATGCGAGCGGGGAATTCGAACGTATGAACGAGCAACACGTAATACGTTGGACATCACGGCTGTGCCGATTTTGAAGCAAGAGACGCATCTACCTGTCATGGTAGACGTCACGCATTCGACGGGTCGTCGTGACTTGTTGTTACCGGCTGCAAAAGCGGCCCTTGCCATCGGAGCTGACGGTGTGATGGTAGAAGTGCACCCGAATCCTGCCATTGCATTATCGGATGCGCAACAACAATTGGACTTCGATCAATTCGATCAATTTGTGGAAGGACTCACCGTCCAGTTTCCCCGACTTGATTTGGTGAAAAAGTAAGCTTTCCAAATGGAAACGTTTTATATCGCATGAAGACAGGGTAAATGGATGACAGATACCTGTCTTCCTTTTTTAAGATGTTTTATGAAAACTTTTTGAAAATCAGGACTTGTAGGAGGAGTAGTTTATGAATAGTAACAACGTAACGATTTACGATGTCGCACGAGAAGCCGGGGTGTCAATGGCAACCGTTTCTCGTGTCGTCAACGGAAACCCGAACGTCAAACCGACAACACGCAAGAAAGTACAGGATGCGATTGACCGTCTTGGTTATCGTCCGAACGCCGTCGCGCGTGGACTTGCGAGTAAAAAAACGACAACGGTCGGTGTCATCGTACCGGATATCTCGAACATCTTCTTTGCTGATTTGGCACGAGGCATTGAAGACGTGGCGACGATGTACAAATACAACATCATCCTTGGTAACTCGGATTCGAGTCGTGACAAGGAAGTGCATTTACTCAATACGTTGTTAGGGAAGCAAGTGGACGGCATCATCTTCATGGGTGGACGTTTGCATGAAGACCTCGTCGAAGAGTTCAAAAAATCACCGGTTCCAATCGTTCTCGCAGCGACGTTGAACCAAGGATATGATCTCCCTGCCGTCAACATCGATTATGAACAAGCCGCATATGACGCGACTCAGATGTTGATCAACCACGGACATGATCGTGTTGGATTTATCACTGGACCGCTCGAACAACAAATCAATGGCGAGAAGAAATTCGCTGGATACCGTCGCGCGCTTGAAGATGCAGGTCTTCCATTCCATGATAACGATATGATTCTTGGAAATTATACGTATGCGTCTGGTCTCGAGGCGATGCAAAAAATGTTGCAGCGAGATGATTGCCCGAAAGCCATCTTCGCAGGGACGGATGAAATGGCACTTGGGGTCATCCATGCGATTCAAGATGCAGGTTACTCTGTTCCAAACGATTTCGAAGTCGTCGGTCACGATAACACGCGCCTCGCGACGATGATTCGTCCGAAGTTGACGACGGTCGTTCAACCGATGTACGATATCGGAGCCGTCGCGATGCGTCTCTTGACTAAGATTTTGAACGCGGAAGAAATCGAAGAGAAAAACGTCGTGCTTCCTCACCGAATCGAACGCCGTGACTCGCTTCGTCAGGACTAAAAGAAAAGCTGCCCGTTCATCCATTTTTGAGATGAACGGGCAGCTTTATTTATAAATAAATCGATTTTCGATCATTCGAGATGAACGGCCAAAAGGCACGCTTCGTGACTTCCCAATTCTTTTCTTCAATTTGTTGACGCCGCGGGATATGATCAAACGCGTAAAGAGAGTCGTCCCACCGAGTGGGTAACGGTTGACCAGCGACATCGGACCATTGCTCAATCCACTCGGTCGGGATATCTCCGGCATAGGGTGTCTCTCTCGTCAGACCGGCCCACACTTGTGCCCAGGCGCGAGGAACGGCTCGATACCAGTCATAGCCGCCGCCACCAAGTGCGACGAGACGGCCGTCTGTATATTCATCGGCCAGGCGTGAGGCAATCTGCGGGATTTGTTCGAACGTCCGTATCGTTGATGCGAGATGGGTGAGTGGATCAAAGACATGGGCATCCGCACCATTCTGAGTCAGGATGATATCAGGTTTGAACCATTCGCACGCTTCACGTAAGACGGTCTCATAGCACGTCAAAAAAGAGTCATCTTGGGTGAACGCATCGACCGGTACGTTCCAACTGTAGCCGTATCCTTTCCCATTACCTCGTTCTGTCACCATTCCGGTACCCGGGAAGAGATAGCGACCTGTCTCGTGTATGGATAAAGTCATCACATCATCATCGTCATAGAAGAGCCATTGGACCCCGTCCCCATGATGCGCATCCGTATCTACATAGAGAACGCGCGACCCGTATTGTTTTCTCACATGTGCGATGGCGACGGCCGCATCGTTATAGACGCAAAATCCTGATGCTTTGCGCCGCATTCCATGATGTAGACCGCCCCCAACATGGAAGGCGCGCTCTGCTTTGCCGCTCGCAACTAGATCGAGCGCATGAATCGTCCCACCGACAAGCCGTGCGGCTCCCTCGTGTATCGTCGGAAAGATGGGAGTGTCTTCCGTACCGAGACCAAACTTATTCGCTTTCAGTGTGGAAAGTTCTCCTGCCGCCGCAGCTTGTACGGCTTCGATGTAGTCAAAGTCATGAACGAGCGCTAACGCTTCAACCGAAGCGAGTGGCGGAGATACACATTCCGATTTGGACAGTTTTCCGGCTGCAATCAATAGCGATGTCGTTAATTCCAGTCGTAACGGATTGAACGGATGATCCTCATGAAAGCGATAAGACGTCTCGTCTTCGCCAAATATGTAAATCGGTCTCATCGCGACATCTCCGGACCGAGGACATCATAGCCTTCACGTTTCAACCGTTCGATGATTCGGAGCGGGTTCATCGTCTGGACGCGGAAAGAGATGATACGTTTATACGGATCGCTCGTCGGATGAACGAAGACGTTGATGATATTGACGTTTGTTTTGGCGAGGAGTCGGGTCACTTTTTCAAGTGTACCGGTCGTATTTTCGACGAGGATCTCGATTTGCGAACTTGGTTCGAGTGCGCCGGTCAATTGGACGAAGTAACGTAATAAATCGGTCTCTGTCAATACACCGACGAGTTTCCCTTGTTCGACGATGGGGAGACAGGTTAGCCGGTTTTCGTAAAACAAGGCAGCTGCATCTTCAAAGAAATCGAATGGATGCGCTGTCGGTACCTCGGATCGCATGATGCTCGATACAGGGTTTTGAAAGTCTGCGTTTTCACTTTCGGGATGAAAGACGCTCGTCGCACCACTCATCTCGAATTGGCCGACAATCCCGACGACTTGTCGAGCGGGATTTGTCACAATCAAATGTCGGACACGATGTTCACGCATTAATTTTGCGGCATGGGCAATCGTATTGGTCGGTTGAATCGTCACGACATGTCGATTCATCATCTGTTCGATTAACATGAAATCCCTCCTTAGTCGTACATAAATCGTCGGCGAAGACGAAGTGAATCAAAATGGTCGATTGATTCTTGTCGTACATTTTTTCCGATACGAGCCATCAAACAGTTGGCAGGATGGGAGGCAATCTCAGGATCGTCTGTCGGGAAGAAAACAAGTCCACCGTGATTCATCATCTTCTCCATGACTTTTCGATAATCCCAAATCGAGAGTCCACTACCTTTCAAATCCCAGTGCCAATAATATTCGGTCGTCAAAATCAAAAAGTCATCCATATGTGGGTCCATCATCGATACTTCGAGTAATTGTTTCCCGATTCGTTGACCACGGAAGCGAGGACTCACCTCGATTGCCCCGAGTTCAAGGATGTATGGGTCGTTTCCTTCACTCCAACGCTCATACGGGTCAGGATAGAGGAAAGTCACGTATCCAATCACGAGATCGTCTTGCCTGGCGACGATGATTCTTCCTTCTTTTAACCCAGCAATATCGACGAGTGCTTCGTGCTGATCTTCCGGTTCACGAAAAGCTGTCAATCCTTCATCAAGACGATACGTCCGTAACACGTCAGGCGCCACCGGACCATCAATCGTGACGTCACCTTGTGAGGTCTGCCACACTTTTGAATGATATTGTTTTTCCATAGGGTCACCACCTTTTCCATCTCTTATTATAGCGCTTTCATCAAGCTGGAATCATCCTGTTTTGATGAAATTGGAAATTCATTGATTTGTCATAATTTTAACACTATACTGAAAGTGGTTATACCAATCTTTACAGGGGAGGCGAATCTTTAGCGATGGAAAAATTGAAAGCGTTAACAGGGGAACATCAATTAGCGTCGTATGAAGAGGCTTGTCAGTCGTTTGAATGGACACAAGCAGAAGCATTGTTTTCATGGAATTTGACGGGGAAAGTCAATTTGGCATATGAAGCCATCGATCGCCATGCGGAAAGTGAATTGGCGACAAAAGTGGCACTGCTTTATTTCGATGGGGATCGAGAAGAGCGGTACACGTATGCGGATATGAAGAAAGAAAGTAATCGTTCTGGTAATGTTCTGAAGTCGATTGGTGTGGAGAAAGGCGACCGCGTCTTTATCTTTATGCCACGTCAGCCAGAACTTTATTTTATTTTGCTCGGTGCAATCAAACGAGGGGCCATCGTCGGTCCTCTCTTTGAGGCGTTCATGGAACAGGCGGTTCACGACCGTTTGCTCGACTCGGAAGCGAAAGTGATTGTGACGACGAAAGAACTGTTGCCGCGCATTCCGGTCGATCAGTTGCCTCATTTAGAGACAATTCTACTCGTTGGGGACGATGTCGAAGAGTCGGAAAAGGTGCTCGATTATCGTAAACTGGCGAACGATGCGACGACAGATCTCGAATTGACGTGGGTCGACCGTGAAGACGGTCTGATTTTACACTATACATCGGGCTCAACAGGAAAACCAAAAGGGGTTCTCCACGTCCATAATGCGATGATTCAACATATGATGACCGGCAAATGGGTACTCGATCTTCAACCGGATGATATTTACTGGTGCACGGCTGACCCTGGATGGGTGACGGGGACGAGCTACGGTATTTTTGCGCCTTTCTTAAATGGTGCGACAAACGTCATCGTTGGTGGACGCTTCAATCCTGAATTTTGGTATTCGGTCATTGAACGGTTTGGCGTGACAGTTTGGTATAGTGCCCCGACGGCGTTCCGCATGCTCATGGGCGCTGGCGACGAAGCGTTTGAGAAGTATGATTTGTCTTCACTTCGTCATATTTTATCCGTCGGTGAGCCGCTAAATCCAGAAGTCATTCGTTGGGGACACGAAGCATTTGATCTTCGAATCCATGATACGTGGTGGATGACAGAGACCGGTGCGATGATGATTTGTAACTATCCGACGATGGACATCAAACCGGGCTCAATGGGGAAACCGATCCCAGGTTGCGAAGCGGCTATTTTGGATGACCGGGGTCAACCACTTCCACCACACCGAATGGGGAACTTGGCACTCAAGACGCCTTGGCCGTCGATGATGCGGAAGATTTGGAAGAACGATGCGAAGTATGAGAGTTACTTCTGGGGAGATTGGTATGTGTCAGGTGATTCTGCTTATATGGACGAAGACGGCTATTTCTGGTTCCAAGGTCGGGTCGACGACGTCATCATGACAGCAGGAGAACGGGTCGGACCGTTTGAAGTGGAAAGTCGACTCGTGGAACATCCGGCTGTGGCTGAAGCGGGTGTCATCGGAAAACCGGACCCGGTCCGAGGTGAAATCATCAAAGCGTTCATTGCGCTACGTAAAGGTTATGAACCGTCTGATGAGTTAAAACAAGAAATCCAGCAATTCGTCAAAGAAGGATTGGCTGCGCATGCAGCACCACGTGAGATCGAATTCAAGGACAAGTTGCCGAAAACACGAAGCGGGAAGATCATGCGTCGTGTCTTGAAGGCTTGGGAATTGAATCTTGAAACAGGTGACCTCTCGACGATGGAAGATTAAGATAAACAAAGGGTCGACACATCGTGTGTCGACCCTTTGTTTATTCACCGTTAGCATCAGCATCAGCCTCTTCTTCAGCCTGTTGTTCGGCTTCTTCAGCATCTTCTTCAGCTTTCTTCTTCGCTTCTTCCTCAGCTTTTTTCTTTGCCTCGGCGTCTGCTTTTTGTTTAGCTTCTTCTTCAGCTTTTTTCTTAGCGGCAGCATCGGCAGCAGCCTCTTGTTTCTTCTCCTCAGCTTCTTTCTTTGCTTCTTCGGCCTCTTTCTTGGCCTCTTCTTCTTTCTTCTTCTCTTCCTCTTCTTTTTCTTTCTCTTCTACTTTCTTCTTCTCAGAGAACGAACCTGAGTCTTGGAAGTCTTTCGAAGTGACGGTTGAAGGTTGTGAGAAGCGGGCGCTGACACCTAGAGCTTCTGGGTCATCCGCATAGACACGATTCATCGTTTGCGACCAGATGCGCTGTGTCCGTTGATAGTAACGTCCATAATCCCAACCATCTAGCATTGAAAGGCGTTGTGAATCATAACCTGACCAGACAGCGAGTGTGACGTTCGGGTTCGACCCGACCAAGTACGAATCACGTTGATCGTTCGTTGTACCGGTTTTACCCATCCAATCGCCAGGAACGCTGAGCAATGATTGTGCATATGTCGCAGTACCTGACGTGTAGACGTCACGGAGCATGTCCACTACGAGATAAGAGGTACGTTCTGTGAAAATACGCGTTTTCTTCGGCTTCGCTTCGTAAATGACTTCACCTTGATATTCGATTTCTTGGATGAAGTACGGTTCCACGTGTTCGCCGTAATTTGCTAGCATCGCATAAGAGGCGGCCAAATCGATTGGCTTGACTTCCCCGGTACCGAGTGCCATCGCTGAAGCATAACGGTTTCCTTCAGATACCGGAATCCCCATGTCGACTAATTTCTGCGTATCAGCAGGTTTTTGGTTACGTTCTTCATAAATCTTAACAGCCGGGACGTTCAAGGAGAGCTTGAGCGCATCGCGTACTGTGACAGCACCGCGATACGTTTTCCCTTCGTTTTGAACCTGTTTCTTCGGTTGTCCCGGACCCGTGAACTTATAAAAATACTCTTCGTCGATGATTTGAGTGGCAGGCGTAATCATGCCCGCTTCAATCGCATTTGAATAGACAAGAATCGGTTTTGCAGTCGACCCGATTTGACGTTCTGCCCAGAAAGCACGGTTCAAATCGTCGGTCTTGCCGTTGATATAGCGGCCCCCGACGAATCCGAGTACTTTCCCGGTCTTATTCTCAATCATGACAGAAGACGTTTGTTCAGGAAGTGTGCGGTTCTCATCTTTAATCGTTTGATTCGGTCCGAAGTTGCCAGCGTTTTTAGCCGGTTGTTGCATCGCTTCGTGAATTTCTTTATCCAATGTCAAACGGATGTTGAACCCACCTTGACGCAACATGTTATGAGCACGCTTCGCATAAGTCGAACGGACAGAGTCCTGTTCCTCCGAGCTCAACTCATTGATTTCAATCCCATCTTGCTCCAATAGATAATCCGTTACGATTTGGCGTGCTTGAAGTTCTGCTTCGTCTACCACGTACGGATATTTGTCGCGAGGCTTCGTCTGAGTCTGCATGAAGTCTTGCGTGATGTCGTAGTTATAAGCGGCATCATATTCTTCTTTCGTGATCTTTCCTGCAACGTACATGCGGTTCAATACCGTTTTCATTCGGTTAACCGCACCCGATACGTCCTCTTTGATGACGCCACCTTGATAGTAAGGTGTGTAGAAGAATGGGTTTTTGGGGATACCGGCAAGGAAAGCGGCTTGTGGAAGTGTCAATTTCTCTGCCGAAGTATTGAACACACCGCGAGCGGCGGCCTCAATCCCTGAAATGTTACGTCCCATCGAGTTACGTCCGAATGAGACAACGTTCAGATAGGCGTTTAAAATTTCATCTTTGTCCATCGCTTTCTCTAGACGAAGGGCGAGTAATATTTCTTTTGCTTTCCGTTCGAAAGATACTTCGTTCGTCAACATTTGGTTTTTAATCAATTGTTGCGTCAACGTTGAACCACCCGTGCGATCTTCAGATCCTGTTGCTTCTTGTAAAATAGCGCGCAACGTCGCTTTTGGAACGACGCCATCGTGCTCATAGAATTCGACATCTTCCGTCGCAAGTAGTGCATCGACGACGTATGGAGAAACATTTTCTACTGGAATCGGGATTCGTACCTCATCGGTCGTATAGTTCCCGATGCGCTCCCCGCTTCCGAAGTAAATATTGGAAGTCGATGTATACGTATTGATTTGCGCAGTCATCGTTTTATAAGCTGGGGTCGGCATATCTTTGACGAGTGACGCGAAATATCCGACACCAATTCCAGCACCTAAAAACCCGATGAGTACAACAGAAATGATGGTCAGGAGTAGGACGTTCCACGACACATCATACATAACATTGGCATAACGACGTACTTTCAATGACGTCGGATTATTCCATAAGTCTCGAATCTTCTGCAGCATGACAGCCTCCTTAAATATGGTGTAAAACTATTTTAGACAGTAATATATTCGATTATAGCACAATTCAACCTACACCTTACCTCGAAACCGAAGTCTCGTGCAAGTTTCATTGTAAGAGTTGACAAGTTGAAATCGATGCTTATAAAATGAATAGCATAGTCAACAAGATAATGACGCTGTGAAGAAAGCGAAGTAGTCGACGGGCCTCTTGTCCAGAAAGCTAGTGGTTGCTGTGAACTAGCCAATGTCAATCGATGAATTACACTTTTAGAGCGTGCCTTCGGGCCGGTTCGAGACCGTTATCTCTCGCTCAAGCGGTCGCAAATTGCGACAAGTAGGGTGGTACCGCGGAATCTCCGTCCCTTCTCATATGAGAAGGGACGTTTTTTTATGTCAATCGAAGGAGTGGAACAAATGGAACTATTAAACGATTTAGAGTTTCGAGGACTTGTCAACCAAATGACAGATGAAGAAGGATTAAAAGAACAACTCAAGCAACCGACGACGTTATACACGGGATTTGATCCGACAGCGGACTCGCTTCACATCGGGCACTTGCTCCCGATCTTGACGCTAAAACGTTTCCAGCAGGCCGGCCATCAGGTCATCGCGCTCGTCGGTGGGGCGACAGGGATGATTGGTGACCCGTCTGGTCGTTCGGATGAACGTTCACTAAACACGTTGGATACGGTCAAGCTCTTCTCCGATCGCATCAAGGATCAGTTGAGCCGATTCCTTCCACTTGAAGGGGAGAACCCGATCACGATTCGCAACAACTACGAATGGACGGAAGAAATGTCAATCATCGACTTCCTGCGCGACATTGGGAAGCACTTCCCAATCAGTTACATGCTTGCGAAAGACTCTGTCGATTCACGTATGGAGAATGGGATCTCGTACACAGAGTTCTCTTACATGTTGCTCCAATCTTACGACTTCTTGAAACTATACGAGACAGAGAAATGTCGTCTTCAAGTCGGTGGAAGTGATCAATGGGGGAACATCACGGCAGGTCTTGAATTGATTCGTCGCTTTGGTCACTCTGAAAAAGCGTTCGGTCTCACCGTGCCACTCGTCACAAAGTCGGACGGACAAAAGTTCGGGAAGACAGCGGGCGGTGCAGTTTGGTTAGATGCGGATAAGACGTCGCCATATGAGTTCTACCAGTTCTGGATCAACGTCGACGATGCAGATGTCATCAAGTTCATCAAATACTTCACGTTCATGTCGCATGAAGAGATTGAGGCACTTGCAGCCGAAGTGACAGAAGCGCCTGAAAAGCGCGTGGCACAGCGCCGACTCGCAGAAGAGATGACAAAGCTTGTCCACGGTGAAGCAGGACTTGAACAAGCGGAGCGCATCACGAAAGCGTTCTTTAGCGGAGATTTGACGTCGCTTCAACCGGAAGATATGGAAGATGCGTTTAAAGGCATGCCGCAATTCGAACTTGACGGTGAACGCAACCTTGTAGACCTCCTCGTCGAGGCGAACATCTCACCATCGAAACGTCAGGCACGTGAAGACGTGACGAACGGCGCGATTTACTTGAACGGCGAACGCGAACAAGCAATTGATAAAGTCGTCACTCGCGAAGACACGCTCGGTGAATTCACCATCATTCGCCGCGGTAAGAAGAAATACTTTGTGATTCGTCACGTATGAACATCCTGTCCGTTCCTCATTTGTTGAGGAACGGACTTTTTTTATACATGACGTGCGGTTCGGATTTGCTAAAATGGGGAGATAGGAGGGATGACGATGGAGATAGAAGAATTTTTCGGCGACCAGTTCCATCAATGGCGCGAACACTTTCGTTATTATGAAATGGCGATCACGGAACTCGAGAGCGATCTCGGGATCATTGACTTGGATTGGCAGACGAGACTCGGGTATTCACCGATTGAACATGTGAAGACGAGAATGAAAACATTGCCGTCTATCGTGCGCAAAATGAAACGGAAAGACTTACCTTTAGAGGTTTCGGCACTTTGGGAGCATGTGCACGATGTGGCGGGCATTCGGATTGTCACGAGCTTCCGTGATGACATATATGAGATTTTGCGTCATCTAGAGGCGCGAGATGATTTAGATATCATCGAAATAAAAGATTACATTAAATACCCAAAACCGAGCGGGTATCGGAGCTTACATCTCATCGTGAAAACGAAAGTCTATTTGGCCGAACGAATCATCTGGGTGCCGGCCGAGATTCAGATTCGTACACTTGCTATGGATTTTTGGGCGGCGACGGAACATAAGCTTCAATATAAATATCAGCATGACGTACCCGAGTCATCTAAGGAAGAATTAATAGAGGCGGCACTCATGGCGGATGCCCTCGATACGCAAATGGGGCGTATCCGACAAGAGATTTTGAAGAAATAAAAAAATCCCCTTCGCGAAGAAGGGGATTAAAAGCATTAACGTGAGTAGTACTCGACGATGAGTTGCTCTTTGATTTGGTCGTTAAGTTCAGCGCGTTCTGGGAGACGTACGAATGTACCTTCGAGTTTCTCAGCGTCAAACGATACGAAGTCTTTTGTAGCTGGTGCTACTTCAAGTGCTTCAGCGATTGCTTTTACGTTTTTCGACTTTTCACGAACTGCGATGACTTGACCTGGTTTTACGCGGTAAGACGCGATGTCAACGCGTGATCCATCAACAGTGATGTGACCGTGGTTGACGAGTTGGCGTGCTCCACGACGTGTGCGAGCGAGGCCGAAACGGTAAACGAGGTTGTCAAGGCGTGATTCGAGCAAGAACATGAAGTTCTCACCGTGGATGCCTGGCATTTTACCAGCATCGTTGAAGATGCGGCGGAATTGCTTCTCGTTCACTCCGTACATGTGACGAAGTGCTTGCTTCGCTTGAAGCTGAAGACCGTATTCTGAGATTTTCTTACGACCATTTCCGTGTTGACCTGGTGCGTAAGGACGTTTTGCTAATTCTTTACCCGTTTCGCTAAGCGAGATGCCTAAGCGACGCGAGAGTTTCCAAGCTGGACCTGTGTAACGAGCCATGATTGGACTCCTCCTTGTTGTTCATGTATTTTGCACAAAAGAACAACGGTGTCAAAGACGAGTAACGCCCCTTTCTAGGTGCAAGCACCTTCACTTGATAGCGAAGCTACGAGATGCCCCTCCGACAAAAGTCGAGGCCCGAAAGGTGGATACGTTTGTCTGTGACTGCTATCGTCATTTCATGCACAAAGATGAGTATACGATGAATACCATCTCTTGTCAATCAAATATAGCGAAGAAGTGTTTCGCAAAAACGTTCGAGTCCTTGACGGTCGATTTCTGAGAAACGGTCGAACTCCGGGCTATCGATATCGAGCACGCCAATCGTTTTCCCGTCACGTACGAGAGGGACGACGATTTCAGAGTTCGAAGCTGCATCACATGCGATATGACCAGGGAATTGATGAACATCGGCCACGAGCTGTGTTTCTTGTGTAGCTGCCGCAGTTCCGCAAACCCCTTTACCGAACGTGATGTGAACGCAAGCCGGGAGTCCCTGGAATGGTCCTAGAATGAGACTGTCTTCAGAATCAGTCACATAGAATCCGACCCAGTTGATCCGATCTAAAAATTGGTTGAGTAAAGCGCTGGCGTTGGCAAGGTTAGCCACTGTATTTGTTTCGCCCTCTAATAATGCGGCGAGTTGCTTGTTTAATAGTTCGTAACCGGCTGTCAAATCACCTGAGTACGATGTCGTTTGGAACATATGAATCCCCTTCCATCTTTCATGTTTTTAGAATTTAGCATTATGGTACACGCAAATTTCAGATTTGTCTTGTTAGAAAGTTCCGAAAAAATGAACAATCTCCACTGAAACCATTGGAAAACCTATGCAAATCGTTGGTTCTATAATATGATTAGGTATATCTATTCTTATAAAATACTTCTTTTTTTAATATAAAGGTACATAAGTCCACGAAAGCGGCTTGGAGGTTGTGACAAAGATGGATTACGGAATTTATGGATTAATCATTGGAATCATCGTCGTCGTATTAGGCGGCATGTTGGGGAGTATGCTCATTCGAAGGAATTTTTACCAAAAAATTGACGACTTGGATATGAGGAAACAAAGTGTGCTCAGTGCGAGCATACCCGTCGAACTCCAGAAATTCAAACAGTGGCCGATGGAAGGGGAAACGAAAGAAAAGTTTGATCGTTGGCATCAATCTTGGGATGAGTTAGTCAGTGTACATGCAGGTCAAATCGATGAAGCGTTATACCGGGCTGAGGAAGACTTGGATAAATATCGTTTCATGAAAGTCAAAGCTGACTTGAATGCAACTGAACAACTCATTGAAGAGCTCGAGACGATGGTACACGCCATGCTCGATGAGATGGATGAATTTACGACGTATCACACCTCGCTTATGGACATTGTGAAGCAGGATGAGAAAGAGTTGTATCAGTTCCGCAAGACATTGAATTCACAAAACCACGCGTTCGGACCAACCTATGCATTGGTGGAACAAGAGATTGCCGCTGCCGAGGCGAAACGCAGTGAGATGATTAACTTAAAGCAGGTCGGTCAAGTTTCTGAAGCATTTGAAACCGGACAAGCCTTATCGAATCAAGTAGGACACATCCGTGAACTGATTCGGATCATTCCGCAATTTGTACGTACGGTTCAAGTGGAACTGAAACAACAACTTCAACAACTCCGCGCTGGACATAAAGAAATGCAAATGGACGGGTATGCGCTTGAACCACTAGGATTAATGGAAGAAATCGATCAAGCGGAAGATCGTCGAGAAGAGTTGATAGCTCGAATCGAACGCTTGGAATTTGATCATTTTGAAGAGGACATGCAACAGTTGAGCTCGGATATCGATCAATTATTCGAAGCATTCCGAACAGAGGTCGATGCCCGCCAATACGTGAAAAAAGAATTTGCGACGATACAAGAGCGCGAATTGCAATCTGCCGAAATCATGAATCACTTACAGACGGAAATGTCTCGACTTGTAAGCAACTATGAAATCAATGCACGCGTCGGAGAAGAATTCGAACAATTAGAACGTGAACGAACGACTCTCACGGCGAATGTACTTGATATTGAACAAGCTCTCGTCGCGCAAATGTTACCGTTTAGTATGATCAAATCCAAAGTGCAGGAAGCGAAACGGTCACTTGACCAATTCAGTGCCATGCATGAGCGTTTCATTGAGGATACGAATTCATTACGTAAAGAAGAGCTTGAGGTCCGTCACAAGTTAGAAACGTGGAAAAAAGAATTGTCTGGGCATCGTCGCCTGTTAGCGAAAAGTGCGATGCCGGTTGTTCCGAATGATTTGTCAAACGACTTACGTCAGCTCCAAAAAGGTGTCCAGTCGTTAGACGAACAGTTTGACAAGGCACCGTTCAACATGACTTATATCGTCGGGCTTAGCCATGATGTCGAAGAGATGATGGATAACTTCCGTGACCGTGTCCATGCACTGATTCGTCAAGTGACGTATGCGGAACAGTTGCTCCAATATGCAAACCGCTTCCGTCGCCGTGACAACGAGGTCCATATCGCCTTGACGCTTGCGGAAAACAAGTTCTTGCATGGAGAGTATGGCACTGCGGTCGAAATCGGTGAGCGGGTGCTCGGTCGATTCGATGAGAACGGAGCCAATGAAATTCGTCAACGTGTGGATAAAGGGTTAGAACAGCAGGAATTGCTAAAAAAATAAACGATGCATGAAGATTGACGGAAACGGGAAAAACGTAGACGTCAATCTTTTTTCAATCAAGGAGGAATCGTCAGATGGGTACACTATGGGTCAACGGGAATATCTACACATTGAATAAACCGGGTGAGATGGAACGTGCCATGTTTATTGAGCATGGACGCGTCTTGAAGATGGGGGACGAGGGACATCTCCGACGTACATATGCCGGTCGCATTGAAGAGATTGTGAATTTGGAAGGGAAGAGTGTGTATCCGGCCTTTACCGATTCACACATTCACCTTGTCGGATACGGCGAAGCGCTCGACCGTGTCGATGCGAGTGAAGCGACGGATCTTCGAGAATTACTTGAAACGATGAAGCAACGAGGGTCGGACGACGATTGGATCGTCGCAGAAGGGTTTGATGATCGTCTGCTCGGTGACATGCCGACACGCGAGATGATTGATGAAGTGATTGACGACCGTCCTGTCGTGTTGAAGCGTGTCTGTCGTCACGTAGCCGTCGTGAACTCGAAAGGACTTGAACGACTTGGACTGATCCACCATACGGTGATCGAAGGTGGAAAACTTGGGCGAGGTGAAGAAGGTAAATTGAATGGCGTCCTATATGATGCTGCACTAGATCTCTTATATAAAGAATTGAGTGGGAACCGTAAGAAAAATGCGGCTTCTCTTCGCCGGGCAATCGATTCATTATTCGCACATGGAATCGTTGGTGCCCATACGGAAGACTTGTTCTATCATGGAGATCCGCTCGAAACGATTCAAGCGTACGAAGATGTACTGGACGAACTTCCGTTTCAAGCACACCTTCTCGTCCACGAACAGGTGGTGGACCGGGTCATCCAGCAAGATGCGATGACGCGTCGGAAGCGGTTTGACTTCGGTGCGATGAAACTCTTTGTCGACGGTTCGTTCGGTGGACGCACCGCTCTGTTATCTGCACCGTATGCGGATGATCGGAGTCAACGAGGAATTGAAGTACATCGACCAGATCATCTCGAGGCACTCGTGAAAAAAGCACGAACATACGGTATGAATGTGGCAGCGCATGTGATCGGTGATGCGGCGGTCGAGCAATTTGTCGACCTGCTTGAGAAGTACCCTGCCAGAAAAGGGACACGAGATCGAATTATCCATGCCTCATTATTGAATGACTCATTGATCAACCGAATCAAATCATTGCCTGTTTTGATTGATGCACAGCCGGTATTTTTATCGGATGACATGGACATGCTGTTCGAGCGGTTGGGCAATGAGCGTGTGCATGATGTCTATCGATTCAAGTCTTTACTCGATACAGGGGCATTGGTGTTAGGAGGAAGTGACGCGCCGATTTCATCTGTTGACGTTCGAAAGGGATTGTTTGGAGCGGTGATGCGACAATCGTTTCACGGGTCGAGCACGCTAAATCCGAGTGAACGTCTTTCGATGTATGAAGCTCTTCGCAGCTTCACGTATTCGCCTCATGTTGCTACAGGGACGCACGGAAGAAACGGGCTATTGGTTCAAAGTTACAATGCCAACTTCACAGTATGGGACGAAGATTTCTTTAAATTGAGTGGGGAAGACATCCTACACAACCGTCTTGTCATGACTGTTGTCGAAGGGAAGCCGGTGTACGAGGCAGAAACAGCCACGATATAAAAAGAGGAGTGGTTTCACCCGAAAGGGATGGAACCACTCCTTTTCTTTATCAGAAGAATGAACGTTGCACTTTATGCCAGAACGAGTTGGTCCGAAGCTTGACAGTCTTGATGACCTTGTCCGAGAGTTCGATATCGATTCGGTCTGTGTACTTCAAGCTCAGCGCCTCGTTATCCATCCCAATAATCGGGTAGTCGTTGCCGTCTTCGACGATGCGGAGTGACAACTTACGCGAATCATGAACGATAAAGGATGAGCCGAGTGTGCGATAGCGATTGTTGTTGACCGAAGCGATCTCACTCACTTGCATACATGGGATGAGTGGGTCGACGACCGCACCGCTGAGAGATTTGTTATAAGCAGTCGATCCCGTCGGCGTCGATACAACCATTCCGTCCCCACGGAATGTTTCGAAATGTAGATCGTCGATATAGACCTCGATGGCGAGTGATTTGATAATACTTGATTTAATCGAAGCCTCATTTAAACAGAGGAGCGGTGTCGATTCGTTGATCGATGCTGAAAGAAGTGGATACTTCCGGACTTCGAGACCTTCTTCGATTCGCATCGAGTTGTCCGAGAAGAGGCGGTCGACTTCATCGAGTTTATGTATGTCGAAATCACAATAAAACTCGTTCAATCCACGACCGAAGCCAACGTAGATGGCGTCTTGACGAAAGCCTGTGTAGCGAACCGCCTGTAAAAATGCCCCGTCCCCGCCGACTGCAGCGATGATGTTCGCGTCCTCCGGTTGATTTACGATGTTGAACCCGTGTTTTTCCCCGATTTCTCTCAGTTTCTTCACTTCTTTTGTGAATTCGTTGACGTTACGATGGTACAAATAGACGTTGTTTCTCATCTGAGTCATCCCCTTTGTCAATGGTGTCCTCTTTATTATAACGTGTTTCTTCCTACCGATATAGGGAAAACTGAAACAGAGTCAAAAGCAGGAAGTTTGTCAAAGGCTCAAGTTCATCGATATGATGAACGAGTAACTACAACAAAGGGGATGAGTACATGCCAACATTTAAAGGGAACAACGTAACATTACAAGGAAATCCAGTGAAGGTAGGAGATCAAGCTCCTGATTTCCGCGTCTTGACGACTGCTTTAGAAGAAGTGACGTTAGCAACCTATCCGGGGAAAAAACTAATCAGTGTCATTCCTTCAATCGATACAGGCGTATGTGATGCACAAACGCGTGAGTTCAACGAAAAGGCCTCATCACTCGGTGGTACAGTCTTGACTGTATCGAACGATTTGCCGTTCGCACAGCGCCGTTGGTGTTCTGCATCTGGTTTAGATAACGTAGTCACCCTCTCGGACCACCGCGATCTTTCGTTCGCAAAAGCATATGGTGTTTTAATTGAAGAAATGCGTCTCCTTGCGCGTTCTGTATTCGTCGTCGATTCGAATGGCGTCGTCCAATATGTACAATATATGGATGAAATGACAGATGAAGTTGATTTCGCGGCGGCACTTGAGGCGTTCGAACAAGCGAATTGATTCGTTTGGCGAAATTGATTAAAATAGCTTACACTAGTACGTGAACCGACCGGTCCTCTCATGGGGGCCGGTTTTGTATGGAAAGGATGAACGAAAATGGAACGTTTTGAACAACTCTATCGTGATTGGAAGAAGGAAGCGAAGAAACTGGTCAACGATCTGGATGTATTACCGATCGAGGCACTCGTCCAAGTATTTGACCATGTTGACATTGAAAAAGAGAAGATGGATGATGTCCGTAAAGCAGTGAGTTTACTCGTCTTGGAAGAAACGACACAACTCCCCCCGAACAATCAACCGACACCGGATGCGGTCAGCCTATTTATGGGTTATCTAGCTTCGAAGCTACTTAAGGAAAACGCGACGATTCTAGATTTAGGTAGTGGGACAGGTACGTTGACGCACGCCGTTCTCTCTCAGTTAAAAGATGCGACAGCGCAAGCGGTCGAAGTGGATGAACTGTTGCTTCGTCTTTCCTATTCCATTAGTAACTTGTTAGGAGAACCAGTATCCTACTTCCATCAAGACGCCCTTGCTCCTCTGTTTGTTGAACCGAGCGACCTTTCCGTTGCTGACTTGCCGATCGGCTATTATCCAAATGATGAAGTGGCAGCCGGATACGACATGAAACGAGAACAAGGACATGCCTATTCGCATTTCCTCTTGATGGAACAGGCGATTCGCCATACGAAACCAGGTGGGCATGGATTATTTGTCATCCCGAACAATTTGTTTGAACAGGATGACGAAGGGAAATTAAAACAATGGATGGACCGTGAGGCTGTTGTGAAAGGGGTCATTCAACTTCCGACGACGATGTTTAAAGACGAACGTTACGCGAAAAGCTTATTGCTCCTTCAAAAAGTAGGAGAAGGCGTCACACGGCCAAAACAAGCGCTATTTGTGGAACTTCCGTCATTCACTGATGTCAGAGCGGTAGCGAATGTTGTGAAACAGATTGATGATTGGTTCAAAACAACTCAAAATTAATGGACAAAATACTTGAAAAAGGTATGCAAAATCAATTATCTTCATTATGATACAGTTATCAGTTTTAAATTGAACAGATAAAGATATGCGTTTAAAACGAAAGGTAAGAGGTGTATGACATGACGAAAATTATGGCAGTCAATGCGGGTAGTTCATCGCTCAAGTTCCAGTTACTCGAGATGCCAACGGAAGAGTTGCTCGCAGTCGGACTTATAGAGCGTGTAGGGAAAGAAGATGCGATTTTTACAATCAAGTACGGTGAAGGACAGAAGTTCAACGTGGTCACACCACTTCACACGCACAAAGAAGCGGTTGAATTGACGTTGGAGAAATTGATCGAATTGGATATCATCCAATCATTCGATGAGATTTCTGGCGTAGGTCACCGTGTGTTACACGGAAAAGAGTTGTATGCGGATTCGGTCGTCATTGACGATGAAGTCATGAAGAACATCGAGTCGTTCACCGAGCTCGGCCCACTTCACATCCCACCAAACTTGACAGGTATTCGCGCATTCCAGGCAATTTTGCCGAATGTCCCACAAGTAGCGGTATTCGATACAGCGTTCCACCAGTCAATGCCTGAAGAGAATTTCTTGTACAGTCTTCCTTATGAATACTATACAGAACATGGTGTACGTAAATACGGTTTCCACGGAACGAGCCACAAGTATGTCACACAGCGTGCGGCAGAACTTCTCGGTCGTCCGCTAGAAGACTTGCGTTTGATTTCATGTCACCTCGGTAGCGGTGCATCGATCGCTGCAGTAGCAGGTGGTCGCTCAATCGATACAACGATGGGCTTCACACCACTCGAAGGAATCACGATGGGAACGCGCTCAGGTTCTTTGGACCCGGCCCTCATCCCGTTCTTGATGCAAAAAACAGGGAAGTCTGCTGAAGAGGTCTTGAACGTCATGAACAAAGAGTCTGGCGTGTACGGACTTTCTGGTATCTCAAGTGACTTGCGTGACATCGAGCAAGCGGCTGCAGAAGGCAACCATCGTGCAGAAGTTTCATTGAAAATCTTCTCGAACCGTATTCACGGTTACATCGGTCAATATGCGGCTGAAATGAATGGTGTCGACGCCATCATCTTCACTGCAGGTGTCGGAGAGAACTCGGACGTCATCCGTGAACGCATCCTTCGCGGTCTTGAATTCATGGGTGTCTACTGGGATCCTTCACTTAACAACGGTGCTCGCGGAAAAGAGTTGTTTATCAACTATCCGCACTCACCAGTTAAAGTCATCATCATCCCGACGAACGAAGAATTGGTCATCGCGCGCGACACGGTACGCGTTGCAAACCTTGTCGAAGCACACGCATAATACGAAACGAACCCATGTTACTTCGTGTAACGTGGGTTTTTTATAAGCCTTTTTGACTAATGTGAAGAAGGGACAGTAGGACAATTGTTTTCCTCTTTGTAATATTAGGAGCTTGTTTTACATCGTTTTGCAATGTTTACGTCATGAATAAACCATATATTGGATGTAAATTTATAAAAATATCTCTCGTTCGATTCAAATGTCTAATCTAACACGATAAATCGTTACTTTTGACATCGATTTGTAATGTTCGTGTCACTCAAATGAACAGGAAGTGTAACGGCACTGACTGATGTTTCGTCATATAGTTATCTGGACGAAATATTCATTGGAAGTGACAAATCGCCTAGATAAAGGATGACACGGAATCGAAGACAAATTGACGAAGAGAGGACGAAAAAACGTATGTTGAAAAAAATCATGACGCTCTTACTTCTCGCCATCGCAGTATTTGCATTTGCTCTACCGACTTCACCAGTGGAAGCAGCTACTAAAAAAGTTTATGTTGCGACAAAGTCAGGTTCGAAGATGGTTTATGCAGAAGGGAAATCAAATGCACGAGTGATTGGGAAGATGACAGCGAGTGATCGTCTTCAACGTACAGGTTCTCGAGGTGCTTGGATTCGCGTGAACTATAAAGGGAAGGCCGGATGGGTCCCTACAAAGAACTTACGTACGGTAAGTGCTCCAAAACCGCTCAAACCAGCAAGCGTTAAGACATATACGATGAAAGCATCGGCATATACACCGTATTGCAAGGGATGTTCAGGTAAGACAGCACTTGGTTGGAACGTTCGTACTCAAAAGCGCAATGTCATCGCGGTAGACCCGCGCGTCATTCCGCTCGGAACAAAAGTACAAGTATACGTAGGCAGCAAGTTGTTAGGTACCTACACGGCAGCTGATACAGGCGGCGCCATCAAAGGAAATAAAATCGACATCTTAATGTATTCACATAGTGCGGCGATTCAATTCGGTCGCAAAACGGTTACGGTCAAGGTGTTGTAATGCATAAGAAAGGGTCTTGCGATTGCGCAAGACCCTTTTTGATGCATGGATGATTATTGACGAACGATGAGGACGTCACATTTCGCATAACGGACGATGCTTTCAGAGACGCTTCCGATAAAGAAACGTTCTACAGCGTTTAAACCTGTCGCGCCACAAATAATAAGATCAATATCATGATTAGGCGCAATCTTTTTCGCAATCGTCACTTTCGGTGAGCCGTATTCGATCACCGTCTCGACTTCTTTTACGCCACGCTCTTTCGCGCGATTGACATAGTCTTCAAGCAATTCTTTCGCATATGTCTCGGCGCGCTCTGTGATTGTCCGATCGTACGCTTCTACAGTCGCAAACGTCCGCGTATCAATCACATGACCGACGTACAGTTTCCCTTCGTTACGAATCGCGACATCGATTGCTGTTTCGAATGCACGTTCCGCCTCTTTAGAGCCGTCAACGGCAGATAAAATGTGTTTGTATACAATTGCCATGTAAATCCCAACCTTTCGCTCGAAATATACGTTCGGCTTACATATATAGTATACCACTTCTTTCGGTTTTCACGCTTTTTCGCCATGAAAATGAGTGAATTTTTTCATGGCGGTGTTCACGACATGTCCAAGTTTGGAATTCGTGTGAAAGAACGGGTAAAATAAGGCGGAGGAGGTAGGACGATGAAACACGTATTGATTACATCTGGTGCCAAAGGGATCGGACGCGTCGTGACGGAGCGTCTGTTACAAGATGGTTGGCACGTTAGCATTTTGCAACGGAATCCAATCGACTGGGAACATGAGCGGATACATATGATTGAGGCCGGATTGACGGACCGCGAACAACTGCTCTCGGCCTATGAGCAAGCGGTCGAACGGTTTGGTGAACCGGACGCCTTGATCTTAAATGCAGGTCCATATATCTTTGAGCGGAAACCGCTCGTCGAATTGACGGACGACGAGTGGGACGAAGTACTCACGGGCAACCTGTCCGCCTCATTTTGGTTAATGCGTCGTGCGCTTCCTTCCATGCGCTCGAATCGATTCGGACGCATCATCTCGTATGGATTTCCGGAAAGTGGGACGGCGCCTGGGTGGATCCATCGTTCTGCGTTTGCCGCTGCAAAGACGGGACTCGTCAGTTTGACAAAATCGGTCGCATTGGAAGAGGCACCGTTCGGGATTACGGCGAACATGGTCAACCCGGGCAATATCGTCGGCTCGCAAAAGGAGATGCGCATTGAGGAAGCGGAAGTAGATGAAAGCACTCCGGTCGGTCGACACGGGACGGGAGAAGATATCGCGCGTTTGATTTCGTTCTTATTACAAGAAGACTCGGACATGATCACAGGTGCCATCATCGATGTGACAGGCGGCGTCAACGTCGTCCATCAATATCGGAAGTGAGGGGAACACGATGAAAATCGGAGTGGTCACGGACGTTCATGGCAATCTCGAAGCGTTAGAGGCTGCGCTCCAAGTCATGGATACAGAGCGGGTCGACGTCATTTGGTCACTTGGTGACATGATTGCGATGGGACCGGACTCCAATGCGGTCATGGAGCGATTGCTAGATCGGGGCGCGCATATGATTTCTGGGAATCATGATGAGGCCGTCCTTTCCCTTTTGGCTGGATACGGTCATCCGGAAAGTTATGCACATACGCGCCCCCACCATGAGTGGGTCGCGCGTCAATTGGAGACTCGATATGCGGATGTCCTCGAATCTCTTCCACGAACGATGTCCGTCGAAATGGCTGGCGAAACGGTGTTCGGTATTCATTATCATATCCCGACCGACCGACGCCATGCCGCGATCGTCGAGGAACCGTTTCACGAGATTCTCGAACCGACGCTGGAAAATATGCAACGATTATATGGGACGTATGAAGGAGAAATCGTGTTATTCGGACATCACCATCCCGTCCACTTGTTTGAAGATGACAGGAAACGCTACGTCAATCCTGGTGCGCTCGGGGTGGCGAAAGATGACTTGGCTCGCTTTGCCATATTATCTGAAGGAGAAACGGGGATTGACCTTGAACTGAAGGCGGTCCCATATGACAAGCGTACCTTTTTAGAGAAGATGGAACGTTATGACGTACCTCAACGGGATGTCATGCTGGGTTTGTTCTATTAAGGTATATAAAAAGTAAGATATGTAAAAAGTGCGATCCTTGGTAATGGATCGCACTTTTTGTCATTCAATCTCTTGAAGTGTTTTTGGATAACTCGTCAATGTGATAGGACCACTTTCTGTCATGACGAGATCGTCTTCGATACGGACTCCGCCGATTCCCGGTAAATAGATACCCGGTTCGACTGTGAACGTCATCCCGACTTGGGCGGTCGTGTCATTGTTCGCTGCCATCGATGGATGTTCGTGTACTTCGATTCCAATTCCGTGACCGATCCGGTGAGTGAAGTATTCACCATATCCTGCAGACGTGATGACTTGTCGTGCGGCGATATCGATTGCGCCAAGTGTCGTCCCGACGTTCGCCATCTCGATTGCGGCTTCCTCCGCTTGGAGAACCGTGTCGTAAATCTCACGTTGTTTGCGACTCGCCTCACCGAAGACGACCGTTCGTGTGATGTCTGAACAGTATCCCTGCCAGACGACGCCGAGGTCGAACAAGGCGAAATCACCTTTTTTCAGACGGTTGTTGCCTGGGACACCGTGAGGGTCGGCACTATTCTCGCCGAACAAGACGAGTGTGTCGAAAGACATTTCACGGACACCTTGCTGTTTCATAGCGTATTCGATATCCGCGATGACCTCGAGTTCGGTCACGCCTTCACGGAGGGAACGGATCCCGGCTTCGATGGCCATATCTGCCAACTCGGCGGCCCGCTTCATGATTCGGACTTCATCCGGTGATTTGATCATACGTAACGTTTGGAGCTCGTCTGTCAAATCAATAATGGACAGACCGGCAAAACCGGCACGAAGATGCTCGACTCGGTTGAATGTCAAATGTTCCCCTTCGATCCCGATTCGTTCAGGAACGATTTGGTTGTCGAGGAATAACTTGACGATTTTGTCCCATGGATTTTCGTGGTCCATATACGTCACGATTTCACCTGACCAGTCACTCGCTTCGACAATCCCTTTTTCAAGTGCTGGGCAGATGATGGCAGTTGTGCCGTTTTTCAAAACTAAAATAGCGATCAATCGCTCGTGTGCTTCCGCGTATACTCCCGAGAAATAAAACACGGATGCTTTCGATGTGATGAATGCTGCATCTAACCCTTTTGTCGCTAGAGATTGTGCAATTTGATTGGTGCGTTGATTCAAGTTGAATCCCTTCCCTTCTACCTCTTACGTTGACTACTCGTCTATTATAGCTGTTTCGAAAACAGAAAGGAAATGTTGCAATTGGATTGGTACAGTTTGAACTAGTTCGACTGATACAGTATACTAAATAGAGTAGAAAATGTATTGAGAGAAGGGACTCCGCGTATGACCACAAAACATGAACAGATCATAGCACATATCGAGTCACTCGATGTTGGGTCAAAAATTTCGGTCCGCCAAATCGCCAAAGAGTTGGCTGTATCAGAAGGTACGGCTTATCGTGCCATCAAGGAAGCTGAGAACCTAGGTTTCGTATCTACCATTGAACGGGTGGGGACGATCCGGATCAAGCGAAAGCATAAAGAGAATATTGAAAAACTTACATTCGCCGAGGTCGTCAATATCGTCGATGGTCAGGTGTTGGGCGGACGTAATGGCCTCCATAAGACGCTATCGAAATTTGTAATCGGTGCCATGAAGCTCGAGGCGATGATGCGATATATCGATGTCGACTCACTCGTCATCATCGGGAACCGCGAGAAGGCGCATGAACTCGTCTTACAATCAGGTGGGGCTGTGTTGATCACAGGGGGATTTGACACAACGGATGAAGTGAAACGAATGGCAGATAAGTATGATATGCCTGTCATTTCTACATCCTATGACAGTTTTACCGTCGCGACGATGATCAACCGAGCCATCTATGACCGTCTAATCAAAAAAGAGATTTTACTCGTCTCAGATATCGTCATCCCGCTCCACGATACGTTCTATCTGAAATCAGATGACACAGTGAAACGTTGGCACGAGCTGAATGAACGGACGAAACATAATCGGTATCCCGTCATCGATGAACAGATGAAAGTGGTCGGCGTGATCACGGCAAAGGATGTCATTGATAAATCACACGACTATGATATTGAGAAGGTCATGACGAAAAGTCCGATTACAGTAGGCGTACAAACGAGTGTCACCAATGCCGCGCACCAGATGGTGTGGGAAGGGATCGAGATGTTACCTGTCGTTGATAACTACGGACGTCTGCTTGGGATTATTAGCCGCCAAGATGTGCTGAAGGCCCTGCAACTGGCGAATCGACAACCGCAAGTCGGTGAGACGTTCGATAACATGATCACGAACCAGCTGAAAGAAGATCCTGCATCGAACGGGACGGCCTTCACGGTTGAAGTGGCCCCACAGATGACGAGTCATATGGGGACCGCCTCATCTGGCGTGTTGACGACCTTGTTGGTCGAGGGGGCGACGCGAAGTCTACGTCATATGAAGAAAGGCGATCTCGTGGTTGAGAATATCACCGTCTATTTCATGAAGCCGATTCAAATTGAAAGTCAGATTCGAGTGTCGGCCCATGTCTTCGACCTCGGTCGGAAGTTCGGGAAAGTGGATGTAGAGATGACGCAAGGGACACAACTTGTCGCCAAGGCGCTCGTCACGGCACAACTCATCGACCGGTAACGAAAAGAGCACCTGCTACGCACTGTAGCAGGTGCTCTGTTTCATGATGGCGTATTCGTCGGTTCTTCTGCGGCGAGTGGGTAAATTTTGCGGTAACGGATAAATCCGACAACGGCATTCCCTAGACCGACGACTAACATGACGATGCTGACAATCCAACCGACAGTTGAATTCAGACCGAATCCTCCGACCATTTGGTTCGCAGCGAACAGTGCGAGGAATAAGCTTAACCAGATCAACGCTTGCGTGTTGAACAACGCTTTGCGGTTTGGCGTCTTTGTCAAAAAAGCGCGGCGCTTAAAGACGAGGTACGCACCGAGCGCGAACAAAATGAGTCCAATCATGACAAGTTGCAAGTGAAGGAACCCCTTTCTATCTCGTAATCTGTTATCATCATACCATAATAGTGTGTAGGAAAGTGAGGAATCATCATGACGCAATGGCAGGAAGCGGATACAATCAAATCAGAAATTGAGGCGGCTGACACCATTTTCATCCACCGCCATGTACGACCAGACCCTGATGCATTGGGAAGTCAGCTAGGTTTACAACGCATTTTAAAATCGGTTCATCCGGAGAAACAAATCTATGTGGTCGGTGGCATGGTGCCAGACCTTGAGTTTTTAGGAAAGATGGAACATGTCGAAGAAGAAATGTATCAGGACGCGCTCGTCCTTATTTTGGATACGGCGAATCAAGAGCGAATCGATGGACCTTTCGCATTGAAAGGGAAGACGATCATCAAAATCGATCATCATCCTGATGAAGATCCGTATGCGATGACACAGATTGTCGATACCTCGGTCAGTTCGACGTCTGAGATGATTGTGGAACTCGCGGACATTTGGGGATATCCCATTGACCAAGAGGCGGCATTTTTACTCTATGCCGGCATCGTTGGCGACACAGGACGTTTCCAGTTTCGAAATGCTACGGCCCGAACGTTTGAGATTGCTTCGGCGCTGATTGCGAAAGACATCGACACGAATAAATTATATCGTCACATGTATAAAACGAATTTAGCGACTCTCCAACTGCAAGGCTATGTATTACAGCATGTCCAAGTAACGGAAGAGGGGGTCGGCTATGTGAAGATTGACAAGGATGTGCTTCGAACGTTCCATGCCTCTCCAGAAGCGGCGTCTCAACTCGTCAATAGCTTCTCGGGTCTTGAGGGATTGAAATGTTGGGTCATGTTCGTGGAAAACAAAGAAGAGATTCGTGTGCGCATCCGGTCGAAAGGTCCTGTCATCAATGAAGTGGCCAAGCGATACCGTGGGGGAGGTCATCCGATGGCGGCTGGTGCCACGATTGACACATGGGATGAGATGGATGACGTGATTGCGGCTTTGAATGAAGTGGCTGGGGAATTCACGTTTGAAGAAAATGAAGAGAGCTGACCTTGGTCAGCTCTCTTCATTTGTCTCCATTTTCCTTTGGGATGAACCATGTACCTCGTTCGGTCACGTCCTCGACGACGTCGAGCTGATACTCAGTAATGTACTTACGGAGCCGGTCGATGATTTCTGGGCTGTCGGCAAACACTGTTTGACCATGCTGTAATTTTTCTAACTTATCGCGTGCAATCTGTCCCCGATTGATAATCATACGCTTTTACCCCCTTTTGTCGTGAGTTTTGTCTATAATTATTGTATCAGAGAAGTGATGAATTGAGTTTGACAATTCCATTAATATAGAAAGGAGGCCAACGATGATTCATCTGAATGTCAGAACTGCTTATAGTTTACTACAAAGTACAATCCGGTTAGAACAATATGTCTTGCAGATGACCGAACGGGGAAGTCGTTCCGTGGCGATCGCAGACGATGCGTTCTATGGGGTTCCGACATTTTTGTCATATTGCCAACGATATGAGGTGAAACCGCTAATCGGACTGAGAACGGTCCTCCGATTGGATGGGTTAGACGTATCCGTGATTGTGTATTCATCTAACGAAACGGAGCTTAAGGAACAATATCGTATCATCCAGGCGGGAGGAATTGAAGGACGGACAACGATGCCGCTGATCGTATTACCTGAAAATTGGAAAGCGAGTGATCCGGTTCACCGGCGTCGCCTTTATCATCAACTCTTGTCGTTTGTCGATGAAGAGAAGCTGTGGCTCGGACTACCGGCACCTCAGACTACGGAACAGGTACAAGTGTTGAAACAACTTCGTCTCATGCGCGAAGAGCTTGCTGTCCAATTGATTCCGGCCCCTGAAACGAGATACATGAGACCGGAAGATGTGGAAGGATTCCGAGCCATTTCTGCCATTCGCGAAGGGGACGTGATGTCGAATGAAGACGTGCGACAAAAAGGATTGCACGTTCGACTACCGAGTGAAATGAATGACTGGTTCACAACGGAAGAATTATCGGAACTGGATCGATTCGAGGCATTGATTCGGCTAGATCATCTACCACGTGCGGAAGGGGCGATTCCAGAAATTCCGGATGCCGATCAAAAGCTGAAACGACTTGTCGGTGAGCGGTTGAAGGCGATGGAACTCGTGAAAGAACCTTACATCGAGCGGGCAAAGTTTGAGCTTGAAGTCATCGCCAATACCGGATTTTCTTCCTATTTCTTGATCGTGGAAGACATCGTTCGGTTTGCTCGAGAATCTGGGATTGAAGTAGGTCCGGGGCGTGGATCGGCAGCAGGTTCACTCGTCAGTTTTGCCCTCCATATCACGGAAGTCGATCCGGTTCATTACGGGTTGTTGTTCGAACGATTCTTAAATCCAGAGCGTGTGTCGATGCCAGACATAGACCTCGATTTTGAAGATGAACGTCGTGAGGAAGTGGTTTCTTACGTACTATCAAGATACGGTCATACGCATGCCGCACAGATCGGGACACTTGCCACGTTCGGTGCGAAAGCGGCAATTCGAGACGTTGCGAGAGCGCTCGGGATGACCCTTGAGGAAGGGCAGGCTGCGAGCAAGCAAGTGAAAGCCGGAGGACTTGATGAACTGATGTCGAGCCAGAAGCAGATGAAGTGGTTTGCCGGTAGCCAAAAGCGTCAGCAGTTATTACGGATTGCCAAACAGCTAGAAGGTTTGCCGCGTCAATCCTCCGTTCACGCGGCAGGAGTGGTGCTCAGTCGTCAACCGATTGAAGAAGTGACTCCGCTCCAACCCGAACTTGAAGAACACGTGACCCAATATAATATGAAGGATTTGGAAGAGGTCGGGCTTCTGAAAATTGACTTGCTCGGATTACGAAACTTGAGTCGCTTGCGAAAGATGGAGGATTTGATTCGAGAAAGTGATGCGCTGTTCTCTCTGAAAACAATTCCGTTAAACGATGCTCGGACGTATCGATTGCTTGCGAGAGGTGAGACGGACGGAATCTTCCAATTTGAATCGACCGGGATGAAGCAAGCGCTTCGACAAGTGAAACCGACTGAGTTTGAAGATATCGTTGTCACGATGTCACTCTATCGCCCGGGACCGATGCAATTCATCGAAACGTATGCGAAGCGAAAACACGGTATGCCTTACCAACCAGTCCACCCAGACGTAGAAGACGTCATGAGACCGACATACGGTGTACTCGTCTATCAAGAACAGGTGATGAAACTTCTCCGTAAACTCGGAGGCTATTCCTATGCGGAAGCGGATTTGGTCAGACGTGCTATTGCCAAAAAGGATACCGGAACGATTGCTCGGGAACGAGAACGATTTTTGCAACAAGCAAAAGCGGGAGACCAGGACGTCTTGGCGCAAATCTTTTCATGGATTGAAAAGTTTGCCGGGTACGGATTTAACCGCTCTCACGCTGTCGCCTACAGTTTGATCAGTTACCGATTGGCTTACGTCAAAGCACATTTCCCTCGTGTCTTTCATGTGGTGACATCAGAAAAAACAACGGAACTTGTCAGACTGTTACGGAAAGATCAAATTCCGGTGTACCCACCGGACGTCTTACATGGTCACGCTGACGCGACACTTGAGGGACCGGGCGTCCGGCTCGGGTTGAAGGCGGTCCAGGGGTTGACCAAACGGGATGTGGACCGACTGATTGAACTGAACGGGCAGTTGAAAGATGTCAGAACGCTTCAAGAAGCCATGGAGTGGAAGAATAAAGACCAACTGAAATTACGTCGATTACTTGGTGCGGGCGCGCTCGACCGGATGTATCACGGTGACCGGACACATGCCTTTGAAGCAGTCGAACGTTTGCGAGAAGAAGCGGGAACACATTTTTTACCGGATGAGCTGTCTTCACTCGGACTAAAACAGAAAAAAGTGAAAGAACCGAATTGGTCTGAAGAAGAGAGGGAGGCGCTCGGGACATGGGTGGTCCACTCTCCATTGACGGCACTTCCGGATATCGGGATCGAACCGTCTACAATTGAAGAAGTCATGAATGGAACAAACGGTTATCTCGTCGTATATGTAGATGACGTACGTACGTTCATGACAAAAAAACAAGAACGGATGGGTGTTCTCATGGTGGACGATGGCATGACGCAAGACGAGGTCGTCGTGTTTCCTCGAACATTCGCGCAGTTTGGACGGTCCCTCTATGCCGGTAACATCTTGTTACTCGAGGTCCATTCGAATGAACGGGATGGTCGCAAGCAATTGATTGTCGAACGGGTTCGACCGTTACACGGGCAAGCCTTATTCATCCGGCTCACACTCGACCGCTTCCCTGAATTGGAAGATTGGATTCAACGAGCACAAGGGGATGTCCCGGTTGTATGCCGATTCACGGATTCGAAGGAAGTGAAACAACTGGCTTCAGCTTTTTCAATCAATCCGAATGAAGAGTATGTGGCGGAAGCGAAAAGACGGTTCGGGGAAGAAAATGTCGTACTGAAACGAATCGATACAAAAATGGTTGGTCCAGAAACTAGTACCAAGTCCTAAAAAGTGATATAATCGCACTAATTGGTCTGACCACTTAAGTTTGATAGGTGATCCAAAAAAGGGAGTTGAACGGTCAGATGCATGAAAAACACGCATCCTCATTTCACGGAAACATTTCAAAGATTAGAAAATTAATTGTCCAAACGTCTTTAGTTCCAGGTGATCGGCTTCCATCCGAACGAGAGCTCGCCGAAACGCTGTCCATTAGCCGCGCTTCGGTTCGCGAAGCGTTACGGGCGTTGAGCTTTTTAGGCATCGTGGAGACGAGACATGGTGGTGGCACCTTTTTGTGTGAACAAGACCGACATCGGTACATCGAGATATTGTCGGAGTTCATTGTGACCAAACAGACGAAAGCGACCGATATTATCGAGATGCTTCGACTATTGGAGCGCATGGCGTTTTCAGAAATTGAACCAACTAAAGAACGACTGGATCTGCTAGAGACGGTGATCGATGATGATCGAACGTTTCGCCAGCAACTCATCTTTCAGTTGAAGAATGAACTGTTCATTCGAATTTGGAGTGAGGTCAACCGCTTTTTTGAAGGATTAGACGTTGGGGATTTATACACGCTCGAGGAACGGAAACGATTTGTCGAGACGTGGCGTGGAATGGGGATGCCGAAATGAACGAGGGGGAAGCGATGACTGCTTTTTTCAAGAAACCGAAACGATATATGCCATTGCGTCAACGAGAACCAAAGATTGACGCACCACAGGGATTAATGACGAAATGTCCATCTTGTAAATATATGCATTATACAAAACAGTTGAATGAGAACCACAAAGTGTGTGATTGCGGCTATCATTTTCCGCTTCATGCGCAAGAACGGATTGATATGCTTGTCGACGAAGGGTCGTTCGAACGCTTCGCGGGACCTTCTGTCAAGGCGAATCCACTCGACTTCCCTGACTATGAGGAGAAGTTGACGAAAGATCGTGAGCGGACCGGGATCGAAGAGGCCGTCGTATGTGGAAAGGCGACAATCGACGGACTTCCACTCGTTGTCTGTGTGATGGATGCGAGATTCCGAATGGGATCGATGGGTGCATACGTCGGAGAAGCGATTGCTTCGGCTGTTCGAACCGCCACATCACTTGGGCTTCCAGTCGTCTTGTTCACAGCATCAGGTGGGGCACGGATGCAAGAAGGAATGGTCAGTTTGATGCAAATGGCCAATACGTCCATCGCTCTAAAAGAACATGACGAAGCAGGACTGCTGTACATCGCGTATTTGACACATCCGACGACTGGTGGTGTGTCAGCGAGTTTTGCGATGCTTGGCGACTTGAACGTCGCGGAACCGGGAGCGCTCATCGGGTTTGCAGGACGACGAATCATCGAACAGACGATTCGGGAAAAGCTTCCAGAGAACTTTCAAACTGCCGAGTTTCTACTTGAGTCTGGGCAGCTGGATGCAGTCATTCATCGTGAACAGATGCGTTCGTTCTTGAAGAAGATGATCGAATTACACGATGGGGGTGTCCGTCATGTTTGACCCAATCAAAGAAGTCACCGAACAGCTAAATAAATTACGGGAGACGGCTGAGACGAAAGGGATTGATTTATCCCGAGAGATTCGTCATCTCGAGTTAAAGCTCGACCGATTAGAAAAAGATATTTATGGGAATATGAAACCGTGGGACCGCGTCCAGTTGGCGCGAAACCCGAAGCGTCCGACGACGCTCGATTACATCCAACATTTGTTCCCTGACTTCATGGAACTTCATGGGGACCGACACGGATATGACGATGCGGCAATCGTATCTGGACTCGCAACGTTTGAAGGAGTGCCGGTGACGATTATCGGACATCAGCGTGGGCGGAACACGAAAGAGAACATGAAACGGAATTTTGGTATGCCACACCCGGAGGGCTATCGAAAAGCCTTGCGTTTCATGAAGCAAGCCGAAAAGTTCAACCGTCCCATTTTGACATTTATTGACACGAAAGGGGCTTATCCGGGGAAAGCCGCAGAAGAGAGAGGGCAAAGTGAAGCGATTGCCCGTAACTTGTTTGAGATGGCGACGCTGAAAGTGCCGATCGTCTCCGTTGTCATTGGGGAAGGTGGTTCAGGCGGTGCGCTTGGAATTGGTGTATGCGACCGTCTATTGATGCTTGAGAATAGTACGTACTCGGTCATCTCGCCAGAAGGTGCAGCGGCACTGTTGTGGAAAGATGCGAAACAAGCAGAACGTGCGGCGGAGACGATGAAGATTACAGCACAAGATTTATTCAACCTAGGGATTGTCGATCAAGTGGTAGGAGAAGTGTATGGGGGGGCACACGTTGATGTGTCACTACAGTCGTCACTCTTGAAACCTGTCTTATTACAGCATATGAATGAGTTGCTCGCGCAATCGACTTCTGAGCTGATTCAAGGACGTGCGACCAAATATCATCAAATTGGCACAATTAATGAGTGAAAACGGTAACAATGGCTTTGAATAAAGCTTTATTCATTCATCAACTGACTGTTTTGTAAGATACCCTATGCATTTTTTTCACATACTTGTGTTGTAAAACAAAGGTCAGACGTGGTATTTTATTTTCAGATTTCGTTAAAACACATAAGAGGTGAGCGACGTGAATTTAAAACGTATTGCGGTATTAACAAGCGGAGGAGACGCTCCTGGAATGAACGCTGCTGTCCGTGCCGTGACCCGAAAAGCAATTTTTGAAGGTCTTGAAGTGTACGGCGTGTATAACGGCTATCAAGGATTAATCGAAGGTGATTTAGTCGAATTAAATCTTGGATCAGTCGGCGATATCATTCAACGTGGAGGTACGTTCCTTCGCTCTGCGCGCTGTCCTGAATTCAGAACAGAAGAAGGTCGCGCGAAAGCAGTAGAACAGTTGAAGAAGTTCAATATCGATGCCCTCGTGGTCATTGGTGGAGATGGCTCTTATCGCGGAGCTCAAAAATTGACTGAACTCGGATTCCCAACAATCGGCCTTCCGGGTACAATCGATAACGATATCCCAGGAACAGATGCGACAATCGGTTTCGACACGGCGCTCAACACAGCGCTTGATGCGATCGATAAGATTCGTGATACGGCGTCATCACATGAACGCACGTATGTCATCGAGGTCATGGGTCGCGACGCTGGTGATATCGCGCTTTATTCTGGTCTCGCTGGTGGTGCTGAGTCGATTCTCGTCCCAGAACGTCCAGAGGATTTGAATGCAATCGTGGAACGAATCAATCACGGGATTGCACGCGGTAAGAAGCACTCGATCGTCATTGTTGCTGAAGGTGCGGGAAGTGCGGAAGAAATCGGCAAATTGATTGCTGAGAAGACGAACTCAGAAACACGCGTCACGATTCTCGGTCACATCCAACGTGGTGGTTCCCCAACTGCCGCTGACCGTGTCCTTGCAAGTCGTATGGGTGCATACGCTGTTGAGATCTTGCTTGAAGGGAAAGCGGGCCGCGTTGTCGGAATCCGTAACAACCAGATGATGGATCTTGATATCGATGAGGCGCTCGACAATAACAAGCACACGATTGATATGCAATTGATTGACCTCGTTAACCAATTGTCGATTTAAACGATTTTGTATGTTGCAGAGACGGGATACGGTCCAAGGCCCCCCGTTTTCTGTTTGTAAGTTGCACTATATCCCCTAGGAGGTTTTTATATTATGCGTAGAACGAAAATTGTATGTACCATTGGACCGGCTTCTGAGAAGCGTCTTCCTGAGATGATCGAAGCTGGGATGAACGTTGCCCGTCTCAACTTCTCACACGGTGACTATGAAGAGCACGGAGCTCGTATCCGTGACATCCGTGAAGCGGCGAAAGCAGCGGGTAAAGTTGTCACTGTTCTTCTCGACACAAAAGGTCCAGAGATCCGCACGCATACATTCGAAGACGGTAAGGCACTTCTTGAAAAAGGAAAAGAAGTCACAATCGTCTCAACGGAAGAAATCGTCGGAACGAAAGATCGTTTCTCTGTGACGTACGAAGGACTCTACGATGATGTGGAAGTCGGTTCACACATCATGCTCGACGACGGTCTCATCGGACTCCGTGTCGTTGAAAAGCTTGATAACCGTGATCTCCGTTGCGTCATTGAAAACGAAGGAATCATCAAGACGAAGAAAGGTGTTAACTTGCCAAACGTCAAGGTAAACCTTCCTGCCCTCACGGACAAAGACATCGCGGACATCGAGTTCGGGATCTCACAAGACATTGACGTGATTGCAGCATCATTCGTACGTCGTGCATCTGACGTAGTTGAAATTCGCCAACTTCTCGAAAAACATAACGCATCACACATCAAGATTTACCCGAAAATCGAGAACCAAGAAGGTGTCGATAACATCGAAGAAATCTTGGCAATCTCTGACGGTTTGATGGTAGCCCGTGGGGACCTCGGAATTGAAATCCCGACAGAAGAAGTGACACCAGTTCAAAAAGAACTCATCAAGAAGTGTAACGATCTCGGGAAGCCGGTCATCACAGCAACGCAAATGCTTGATTCAATGCAACGTAACCCGCGTCCGACACGCGCGGAAGCATCAGACGTAGCAAACGCAATCTTGGATGGAACAGACGCAGTCATGCTTTCTGGTGAAACAGCTGCAGGGGACTACCCAATCGAATCTGTTCAAATGCAAGCTGCAATCGCAGAGCGTACAGAACGCATGCTCGACTACAAAAACTTGTTGAAAGATCGTCAGAAGCGCAGTGAGCACACAGTGACGGATGCGATCTCTCAAGCGGTTGCGCACACGGCAATCAACTTGAACGCCAAAGCAATCTTGACACCGACACAATCAGGTTATACGGCTGCTCGTACAGCGAAGTATCGTCCTGAAGCGAACATCATCGCGGTGACAGAATCGGAGCGCGTTGCGCGTCAATTGAACCTCGTATGGGGCGTATACCCAATCGTTGCTGAAACAATGCCGAACAACACGGATGAAATGTTGGTTCAAGCATCGGAAGCGGCACGTCACGCTGGATTCGTCACTGACGGTGACCTCGTTGTCATCTCAGCTGGTATTCCTGCGGCGACAGCTGGTACGACAAACATGATGAAAGTCCATATCGTTGGTCACGCTCTCGCAGACGGGCGTGGAATCGGTGAGCGCGGTGTTGTTGGAGAAGTCGTTGTCGCGAAAAATGCGGATGAAGCAAATGCAAAAGCGAAAGACGGCATGATTCTTGTCGCACCATTCACAGATAAAGAAATGATGCCTGCGATCGAAAAAGCGGCTGGGATCATCACAGAAGACGGCGGATTGACGAGCCATGCTGGGATCGTTGGACCATCACTTCGCAAGCCAGTCATCGTAGGTGTTGATGCAGCGACAGCATCGCTTCGTGACGGTCAGATGATTTCAATCGACCCACTCACAGGTAAAATCTACAACGCATAATTGAACGACAATCGAACCGGCCTTCTACAAAGGTCGGTTCTTTTTCCGTTCAAAGAAAGGAATACGTATGAGTGCATATCTATTTTTATTGATGCTTGTCTTAATCGGTGTCATTTCAAATAACCAATCTGTCATTATCGCAAGTAGCGTCTTGTTGATCATCAAAGCAATCGGATTCGGAGACCAGTTATTTCCGACACTTGCATCGAAAGGAATCAGCTGGGGTGTGACAATCATTACGATCGCAGTTCTCGTCCCAATCGCAACCGGCGATATCGGGTTTAAAGAATTGTGGAATAGTATTAAAGGGCCGGTCGGGATTGTCGCATTTGCCTCAGGGATGTTCGTTGCCATTGCTGCGGGGCAAGGTGTACAACTGATGCGTGTCGACCCGGTCGTCACCACGGCACTCCTCGCAGGTACGATTCTAGCGGTTGGATTCATGAAAGGGATTCCCGTTGGACCGCTTGTCGGAGCTGGTATCGCGGCATTGATTTTAGGTGGATATCAAGTTATTGAAAAATGGTTTTGATATTTTCTGACAACTGAAGCCGCTTACATTTCTTTTTTGCAATAAATTGTTTATACTATATAAAGGACAGGGTAAACGGAGACTGGGTGAATGCAGGGGAACAACCCGTCCCGTATCCTTATTCCCTATAAACAGACTGTTTTTACGGTCGACCACTTTATTCAAGACTGAGGGGGAGTTATGAATGTCAACGACAAAAGGGTTAGAAGGTATTGTGGCAGCAGCCTCAAAAGTCAGCTCAATTATTGACGGACAATTGACTTACGGAGGATACACCATTGATGATTTAGCGGACAACGCCACATTCGAAGAAGTAGTGTTCTTATTGTGGAACGACCACTTACCAAATGCAGAGGAATTGACAGCGCTCTCAGATGCGCTTGTAAAAGAAGCGACATTGCCTGATGAGGTGATTGATACGTTAAGACGTGCACCGAAATCAGCCAATGCAATGGCGACTATTCGTACGGCACTTTCGCAACTCGCTCTATATGATGAGGAATCTGAAGACATGAGTGACGAGGCCAACATGCGTAAAGCGATTCGCCTACAAGCACAAGTCGCTACAATCGTGACGGCATTCGCCCGTCTTCGTAAAGGGGAGCAGCCGGTCGCACCGAAACCAGGTCTTTCTTACGCTGCGAACTTCTTATACATGCTAAACGGTGAAGAGCCGAGCGATGTAGCAGAAAAGACGATTGATAAAGCGCTCATCTTACACGCAGACCACGAGTTGAATGCTTCGACATTCACTGCTCGCGTTTGTGTAGCGACGCTCTCGGATATGTACTCAGGTGTCACGGCGGCCATGGGGGCACTCAAAGGGCCACTTCACGGTGGTGCGAACGAAGCGGTAATGAAAATGTTGCACGAGATCGACTCGGTCGACCGTGTTGAAGAATATGTTCGTGGCAAATTCGAGCGCAAAGAGAAGATCATGGGCTTCGGTCACCGCGTTTACAAGGATGGCGACCCACGTGCGAAACATTTGAAAGAAATGAGCCGTCAGTTGACTGCTCAAATCGGCGAACCGAAATGGTATGAGATGTCTGAGAAAATCGACCATCTTGTCGAAACGGAAAAAGGTTTGAAACCAAATGTCGATTTCTATTCAGCTTCAACTTATTATGCGCTCGGTCTCGAAGAAGATCTATTCACACCAATCTTCGCCGTATCTCGTATGTCTGGCTGGATTGCGCACATTCTCGAACAATATGCGGATAATCGCTTGATTCGTCCACGTGCGGAATATGTCGGTGAAACGAGCCGTAAGTATGTTCCGGTAAACGAACGTTAATTCGAGACACATTTTAGACAAAAGTTTGGTAAACTAACAAGTGACGTAGGTCGGCGCACGCGTCGACCTACAGTAATGTACTTAGGGGGATTCATTATGTTGACACAAGGACAAAAGATTACAGTTGAAAACGGTGTATTGAACGTACCAAATGTACCGACCGTACCATTCATTATCGGTGACGGAACAGGTCCTGACATTTGGAATGCGGCTGTTCGCGTATTTGACGCTGCGGTTGAAAAAGCATATGGCGGCGACAAGAAAATCGAATGGATGGAAGTATATGCTGGGGAAAAAGCATATAACGAAAAAGGCGAATGGCTCCCAACAGAGACACTTGATCAAATTCGTGAGTACTTGATTGCCATCAAAGGACCACTTACGACTCCGGTCGGTGGAGGAATTCGTTCATTGAACGTCGCACTTCGTCAAGAACTCGATTTATATACATGCCTTCGCCCAGTTCGTTACTTCACAGGTGTTCCTTCACCAGTAAAACGTCCTGAAGATACAGATATGGTCATCTTCCGTGAAAATACTGAAGATATCTATGCTGGAATCGAGTACGCTTCAGGAAGCGATGAAGTAAAAAAACTCATCAAATTCTTGCAAGACGAGATGAATGTCAACAAAATCCGTTTCCCAGAAACATCAGGAATCGGAATCAAGCCAGTTTCTTCTGAAGGAACAGAACGTTTGGTTCGTGCAGCAATTGAATATGCGATTGCGAACAACCGTAAATCTTTAACGCTCGTCCACAAAGGGAACATCATGAAGTTCACAGAAGGCGCCTTCAAAAACTGGGGTTATGCACTCGCTGAAGCGGAATACGGTGACAAAGTGTTCACATGGGCACAGTACGACCGCATCAAAGAAGAATCTGGTGAAGCAGCTGCTAACGAAGCTCAGTCGAAAGCGGAAGCTGAAGGGAAAATTATCGTCAAAGATTCAATCGCTGATATCTTCCTCCAGCAGATTTTGACACGTCCACGTGAGTTCGACGTCGTTGCGACGATGAACTTGAACGGTGACTATATCTCAGATGCACTTGCTGCTCAAGTAGGTGGAATCGGGATCGCGCCTGGTGCGAACATCAACTACATCACAGGACACGCAATCTTCGAAGCGACACACGGTACAGCTCCGAAATACGCGGGTCTCGATAAAGTAAACCCTTCTTCAGTCATTCTTTCAGGTGAGATGATGCTCCGCCACATGAACTGGAACGAAGCGGCTGACCTCATCATCAACTCAATGGAGAAAACGATCGCTTCGAAAGTTGTCACATACGACTTCGCACGTCTCATGGACGGAGCGACAGAAGTGAAATGTTCAGAGTTCGCGGATGAATTGATTAAAAACATGTAAGACGACCGAGGAGGAGAGCTCATGATTCGTCGTAACAAAATTTCTGTTATTGGAAGTGGCTTCACCGGTGCAACGACTGCACTGTACTTGGCTCAACGTGAGCTAGGGGATGTCGTACTGCTCGATATGGAAGAAAAAGTAGGACCGACGAAAGGGAAAGCGCTCGACATGCAAGAAACGGCACCGATTCAAGGGTTTGATTCGTGGGTCACAGGTACGTCTGATTACGCGGACACGGCCGATTCCGATGTGGTTGTCATTACCGCGGGAATCGCGCGCAAGCCGGGGATGAGCCGGGACGACCTCGTCGCAACGAACGCAAACGTCATGCGCTCGGTTGTGAAAGAGATTGCCCGTTACTCTCCAGACGCCATCCTGATCGTATTGACGAACCCAGTAGACGCCATGACGTACGCGGCGTTCAAAGAATCAGGGTTCCCGAAAGAACGCGTCATCGGTCAATCCGGTGTATTGGATACGGCTCGCTTCCGAACGTTTGTGGCACAAGAGCTGAATGTTTCTGTCAAAGACGTATCTGGATTCGTCCTTGGAGGTCATGGAGACGAAATGGTGCCTCTCGTACGCTATTCTTACGCTGGAGGCATCCCGCTCGAAAAACTCATCCCACATGAGCGAATCGAGCAAATCGTTGAACGGACACGAAAAGGTGGCGGCGAGATTGTCCAACTACTGGGCGATGGCTCGGCGTATTACGCGCCAGCCGCTGCCATCGTGGAGATGGTCGAGGCGATTGTAAAAGATCAGCGTCGAATCTTACCGGCCATCGCATACCTTGAGGGAGAGTACGGATTCCATGATTTGTATCTTGGCGTCCCGACGATTCTTGGTAAACATGGAATTGAGCAAGTGTTAGAGCTCGACTTGACGGATGAAGAAAAAGCAGCGCTATCGAAGTCTGCGGATTCTGTCCGCTCGGTATTAAGCGTCTTATAAGTTTGAGGTGCTTCCTGTCATGTTGCAGGAGGCACCTTTTTTGCGCCTTCTCTCTTATCGAACATGCTACACTGAAAGTGGATTTGTTTTGTTTTTGTAAAGATTTGCTTTGAGGTTGGTCGTTTCAAGCATTGATTTGTAAAATAGAAAGTGACATTTGATGGTTTAAGAGGAGGAAGCAGTGTGGCTGATAAAGTAATTGTTGTCGACGATGAAGTATCGATTGCGACATTATTGAAATTTAATTTAGAACAGGCTGGCTTTGAAGTAGAGACGGCGCACGACGGCAAAACCGGATTGGAATTGGCTGAGAAAAAGGACGCCGTGCTCATCGTGCTCGACTTGATGCTGCCGGAGATGGATGGACTTGAAGTGTGCAAACGACTCCGTCAGCAAAAAGTCAATACACCGATTTTAATGCTCACGGCAAAAGATGATGAGTTTGACAAAGTATTGGGGCTCGAGCTCGGAGCGGACGATTATTTGACGAAGCCGTTCAGCCCACGTGAAGTAGTCGCGCGCGTCAAAGCGATTCTTAGACGTTCTGCCCCGCAAGAATCGGCGGTTGAAGAGGACGTCATTCAAATCGGAGATGTTAAAATCGTCACTTCAAACTACGAAGTGTTCAAGCAAGGAGAGCGCCTCGAATTGACGCCGAAAGAATTCGAATTGTTAGCCTATTTGGCGAAAAATAAAGGACGCGTGTTGACGCGAGACCAATTGTTATCGGCCATTTGGAATTATGACTTTGTAGGTGATACCCGGATTGTTGATGTCCATATCAGTCACCTTCGTGAAAAAATTGAACCGGTAACGAAGAAACCGACCTATATTAAAACGATTCGTGGTCTTGGCTATAAGATGGAGGAGCCGACTTCGGAATGAAGACGTATCGCTCTAGATTTATGACGACTCTCATTTTTCTTGTCACCGGTGTCTTGTTGACGCTCGGGATTGTCCTTGGGCAACTCTTCAAAGACTTTTATCTGGATTCTGAACGAGACCGTCTAAAAGAAGATGCTCAATTGGCAGCCCTCTACCTCGAAGGAGGCGAATTGGACGAGATTCGTGAGTATGTCGGTCAAATCGATGACGGAAGCAGCTTTGATATTCTCCTTCTCAATAGTCGGATGGAGGTAATCGCTGGCACGCCGTTTCGCGTCGGGTCCATCGATTACAAAATTGATCCGAATATGGTCCCTGAGGAAGGGACGTTCGGTGAAGCGGATGAGGACGAGTTGATTCAATACACAAAACCGATCGAACTTGCGACGGGTGGGACAGTCTATTTAACATTCATCCGTTATGTATCGGATTTAGAAGGGGTGTACAATCGCATCTGGTTGACGATTGCCCTCGCGCTCTTCTTCTCCTTCTTCATAATTTTATTCGTGCTCCAACATTTGACGAATCAATTTATTCGACCAATCGATGAGGCGACGATCGTTTTGCGGGAACTGGCGGACGGGAATTATCGGGCCCGTGTGTATGAACTCAGAAATGATGAAGAGACCGGTAGCCTAGCAGGGTCAATCAACGTGCTTGCCCGGAATTTGGAGTCAATTTCTCTCGGGGAGTCCGTACAACGGGCGAGACTCGAATCGTTAATCGAGTATATGGGGGCGGGTCTTCTGCTCGTCGACGAGCGAGGGATTGTCACGTTGGTCAACCGCTCTTATCGTGAAATGTTCCAATACGATGATTTAACGATTGGACAATTTTATCACGGGATTCTACCGAGTCCTGAAGTAGAAACACTGATCGAAGACGTTTATCTGACGGAAGAGGTCCACCGCCGTCAGTTATCGATTCGAACGGGATTCAATCAAAAAACGTATATGGTATCCGCAGCACCGATTTTCAGTGACACCGGGATGCTTCGCGGCACGACGTTACTGTTTAACGATATCACGGAACTGAAACGACTTGAGAAGATGCGGAAAGATTTCGTGGCGAACGTTAGTCATGAACTGAAGACACCGCTCACATCCATACGTGGGTTTAGTGAGACGCTTCTTGATGGGGCGAAAGAAGTCCCGGAACTTCGAGACCAGTTTTTAGACATCATCCAGAAAGAAGCGACACGGATGCAGATGCTTGTTGAGGATCTCCTTGAATTGTCGAGATTGGAGCGGGATGACTTCCAAATGGAGTTGGTGTCCGTCGATCTGAATCAGCTCGTCGATGAGGTCTGTCTCCTGCTCAGTCAAAAGGCGAGCAAGAAGTCGATTCAGCTAGAAACGAAACACGAGGGGACGGTCGTCTTGCAAGCGGACCTGAACCGAATGAAGCAAGTCATCATGAACTTGGTCGCCAACGCCATCAACTATTCACCAGAAGGAAGTCGTGTCGACATCGCCGTGGAAGCAATGGCAGATTCCTATAAACTTCGCGTCAAGGACAACGGAATCGGGATCGCCGAAAAAGAAGTGAGTCGTATTTTTGAGCGCTTCTATCGTGTCGATAAGGCAAGAAGTCGGAACTCGGGTGGAACTGGCCTCGGACTCGCCATCGTGAAACACATCATCGATTTGCATCATGCCACGATCGACGTAGAGAGTGAGGAAGGCAAAGGAACGACGTTTACCATTACATTCCCTCGGGTTTAACAATGACTTTATCGTTCGTTCATATTTACTTTACAAAACCTTGCTATTCTATGAATGAGACCTCTTCATCATCTCGTGACTCGATCGGTGCTCATCTCCACACGATCGAGAATTTGGCCCTTTTCTATTCGTAGAAAAGGGTCTTTTTTTTCGAACGCATGTACCCGTATGGTATGATGGTTGAAGAGAAGAATGGAGGTCGATTGAATGAATAAACTACTAGTCCTTGATGGGAACTCCTTAACATATCGTGCGTTTTTTGCACTGCCTCCGATGTCGGATGCGTCAGGTCGGAATACGAATGCAGTGTATGGGTTTACGATGATGTTATTGAAACTAATGGAAGATGAGCAACCGACTCATTTTGCTGTGGCGTTCGATGCGTCAAAGAAAACGTTCCGTCACGATACGTTCGCGGAATACAAAGGTGGACGTCAAAAGACACCGGGAGAATTGCGTGAACAATTTCCGCTCGTGCGTGACGTTTGTCGGGCGTTTGGCATCTCTGTCTTAGAGCTTGACCAATACGAGGCGGATGATATCATCGGGACGCTCTCAAAAGACCCGACTTTTGATCAGGTGACGGTTGTGACGGGGGATAAGGATTTACTTCAATTGATCAATGAACGTGTGACGGTCTATTTGACGAAACGAGGCATCACCGACGTCGAGAAAATGACCGTGACCGCGTTCAAGGAACGCTACGACGGACTACAACCGATTCAGATGATTGACCTAAAAGGATTAATGGGAGATAAATCTGACAACATTCCTGGTATTCCAGGGGTCGGGGAAAAGACGGCACTGAAGTTGATTGCCACATACGGTACCGTCGAGGCCCTTTACGAACATACGGATGAGTTGAAAGGGAAGCAAAAGGAAAAAGTAGAGGCGAATGAACAAGAAGCGAAAATGTCGAAACAGTTGGCGACCATTTACACGGATGTACCGATTGATGTGACGATGGATGATCTTCTCTTTAAGCCATATGACGCTTCGGTCGTCAAAACGTTATTTATGGATTTACAGTTCAAGTCACTCGTCGGCAAACTGACGGATACCTCTTCAGAAGAACCGGTTGAAAAAGCGGAACGACTAACAATCGCGTTGGCCGATCAAGATTTATCGCGAGCTGTGTTAATGCTTGAACAGCTGAATGATGATTATTTTGAAGAAGACGTGATTGGAGTGGCGATCGCGTCGGAACGAGGTGTCACGATTGGAGATGTGACGCTTCTTGAGGACGAACGGGTCAAGGAATGGATCGAAAACGAGACGAAGACGACGATTTGTCTCGATGCGAAGCAGACAATTATTCAATTGAAACGTCACCAATTGGCACTGCGTGGGTATGAAGACCTGCTTGTCGCAGGGTATTTGCTCAACCTATCTGGTGGGACGTCTCTCAGCTCGATTGCCGCACACTTTACGTATCCTCTCGAGGAAGATGAAACGGTCTACGGAAAAGGTGCAAAAATCAAGGTGCCGGAAGAGAATGTTTTTCATGCTCATCTCGCAGAAAAGGCGTACGCCATCTATACATTGTTTGAACGCATTGTTTCGGAGTTGAAAGAGAATGAACAGACAGAACTCTATGAGGCGCTTGAAAAACCACTCGTCTCCGTATTGGCCGAGATGGAGTGGGCTGGTATCCACGTAAATGTCGAAACGCTTCAACATATGGAAACGGACCTGCGTGAACGTCTAAATGCACTTGAGGTCACGATTCATGAATTAGCCGGGGAACCGTTCAACATCAACTCACCGAAACAGTTAGGGGTCGTATTATTTGAAAAACTGTCACTCCCTCCTGTGAAAAAGACGAAAACAGGATACTCAACGGCAGCGGATGTCCTCGAAAAATTGGCACCGCTTCATCCGATCATTGAGAAAATCATGCATTATCGTGAACTTGGCAAACTTCAGTCCACGTATGTCGAGGGCTTGCAGAAAGTCGTGAAGGATGATGGCAAGATTCATACGCGTTATACACAGACGCTTACTCAAACGGGACGGCTTTCGTCGGTTAACCCGAACCTTCAAAATATTCCGATTCGATTAGAAGAAGGGCGTCGCATCCGTAAAGCGTTTACCGCGAGTGAACCGGGATGGGTACTTTATGCGGTCGATTACTCTCAAATCGAACTGCGCATCATGGCACATATGTCACAAGATGAGAAGATGATGGCAGCCTTCCTTCACGATGAGGATATTCATACGTCGACGGCGGCGAACGTGTTTAAAGTTTCCACTGAAGAAGTTACGTCACTCATGCGTCGTCAAGCAAAAGCCGTCAACTTCGGAATCATCTATGGCATCAGTGATTATGGACTCTCACAAAACCTAGGGATTACACGGAAAGAAGCGCAGACCTTTATCGATACGTACTTTGAACAGTTCCCTGGGGTGAAGACGTTCATGGATGCCGCGATTGAACGGGCACGTGAACACGGGTTCGTCGAGACGATGTTGAAACGACGCCGGAACATCCCGGACATCCATTCTCGTAATTTCAACTTGCGTGGGTTTGCTGAACGTACCGCAATCAACACACCGATTCAAGGAACGGCAGCGGACATTATTAAAAAAGCGATGATTGATGTCGATCATGCGTTAAACACGTCAAAACTTCAATCTAAGCTGTTGTTACAAGTACACGATGAATTGATATTCGAAGGTCCGGCCGAAGAGATGGAAGCATTAGAAAAACTTGTGACCGAAGCGATGGAACATACGGTCACACTTGATGTCCCGTTACGTGCGGACGGAGCGGTTGGAACGACATGGTTTGACACGAAATAAACGGATAGAAAGGAAATCAGTATGCCAGAATTACCAGAAGTCGAAACGGTCTGTCGTAGGTTGCGACCTGCCGTTTCAGGAAAAACGATTCAGTCTGTCGATGTCCTTGACCCTAAAATTATCCGCGGACTCGACCCCGAAGAATGGGTTCACCATTTGATAGGAGAAACGATTACGGATGTGGAACGTCGGGGGAAATTTATCTTATTCAAATTGACGAACGGGTATCTCGTCTCCCATCTTCGGATGGAAGGGAAGTTTTTCCCTTATGACTCCATTACAGAACCGGTAAAACATACACATATCGTGATTACGTTCACGGACCAATCGACTCTACACTATAATGATGTCCGTAAATTCGGTACGATGGAGTTGCGGACGAATGAAACGATTCATACCACACCACCGCTCTCATTACTTGCGTACGAGCCGTTTGACGAGCGTGTGACAACCGAGGTGTTACACCGACGTTTAGAGCGCATGAAGACACGCGCGATTAAGACCGCCCTCCTCGATCAATCCATCTTTGTTGGATTAGGTAACATCTATGTAGATGAGACGTTGTTTCGTGCGGGTGTCCATCCGACACGACCGGCCGCAAGTTTGTCACATGAAGAAGTCGACCGTGTGCGGACTGAAGCCATTGCTGTCTTGACTGAGGCCATTGAGCGTGGAGGTAGTACGATTCGCAGTTATGCCAATCCAGATGGGGCCACAGGAACGTTTCAAGAGAGGCTCTACGTGTATGGACAGACCGGAGAACCGTGCCGCCGATGCGGACATGAAATTGAAAAGATGAAATTGGGCGGGCGAGGTACGCATTACTGTCCGCACTGTCAACAACGTTAAGGGGTGGACGTGTATGTTGAAGATTGGATTGACTGGTGGAATTGCAACCGGGAAGTCTACGGTTTCGCGACTGTTTCGAGAACGAGGCATTCCGATTATCGATGCCGATTTGATTGCTAGGACGGTCGTTGAACCAGGAGGAAAGGCGATTGAGGGGGTAAGGGCCGCATTTCCAAAATGTTTTGTGGGCGACGTGCTGAACCGTCCTGCGCTCGGTCGGGAAATCTTCCATGATGAAGCAAAACGTCAGCAATTGAATCAATTGATGCATCCAGCGATTCGAGAAGAAATGAACGAGCAAATGCGAACGTATGAGGCATCGGGGGAACCTGTCGTCATTTTTGATATTCCCTTACTGTTTGAAGGGACGATGCTCGATCTGGTTGATTATTCCGTCGTCGTCTATTGCCGTGAAGAGATTCAACTGATGCGTCTCATGGAACGGAATGGATTGACGAAAGAAGAGGCGTTAGCCCGTATTCGTTCACAGATTCCAATTGAAGATAAAAAGCACCAGGCGGATTTCCTCATAAACAATAATGGGGCATTAGGGGACCTCCCTCCACAAATCAATCGTCTGGTCGAACAGTTTCAAACGATACAAAAAGAAGGCGACTGATATCGCCTTCTTTTTAGTTTAATGGATCGGATTCTGGAGACCCTTTTTTCCATGTATCATAAATCGCACGTCCATCACTAGGATGACCGTTCGAATAATAGATGGGATAGAGTGAGAAGAAGATATAGTAGAACGAGAAATAGGCGAACTGATAGGTATAGAGTGTCGGTTCAATATCTCGTCGAAGAATGAACGCGTTGACGATTAAGATGCTCGCTAAATTGAAAATGGATCCACCGCCATAGACTAGCGTACGGGTGACCTTGTTGCTCCATCTTAAATCAGTGAACTGGCACCATGCATCGTAAAAATAAACACGATTTACTTGTAAACGACCTACTTTAAATAGTTTCTTCCCGGTACCGATTTGCATATCGAGTGAGCCGCCGAACAACTTTGCGAAGAAGAAGTGTCCAAGCTCATGAATTAACGTCACAATCGGTAAAATGATAAAGAACGAAATAAAGAATTTATCGATATCTCCCCAATCAAACATCATGACGCCTCCTTTCTCTTGTCTGTTACGCCAAGAAATTTCCCTCATTTTCAAAAAATAAACAAAGAAAAACGAAAAAAATGTGACGAATCATAGTGAAAACGCTTACAGCTATCCGTTATAATGAAACCGTAATGTAGAAAAAGGGGGATCTATCATGGGGACAAAAGTGGCAATTAACGGATTTGGTCGAATCGGAAGAATGGTATTTCGAAAATTGATGCTCGAGGGACGTCATGAAGTGGTGGCGATTAACGCAAGTTATCCGGCGGAAACACTTGCTCATCTCATTAAACACGACTCGATTCATGGTCCATTCGGATCGACAGTACGTGCGCATGGGGATGCGCTCGAAGTCGATGGGAAACGGATTGAACTCATTTCGGAACGTGATCCATCACGCTTGCCTTGGTCAGACCTTGAAATCGACATCGTCGTCGAAGCGACCGGGAAGTTTAACTCTGATAGCGGGGCACGACTTCATCTCGAGGCAGGGGCGAAAAAAGTGATTTTGACCGCACCGGGTAAAGGGGATTTACGAACGATCGTGATGGGGGTCAATGATCGTGACTATCGCCCGGAGGAAGATCATATCATCTCAAACGCATCGTGTACGACGAACTGTCTCGGACCTGTCGTGAAGGTCTTACATTCGACGTTCGGTATTGAAACGGGACTGATTACGACCGTTCACGCCTATACGAACGATCAGAACAATATTGATAACCCGCATAAAGATTTGCGTCGCGCGCGCGCGTGTGGTAGTTCCATCATCCCGACATCGACGGGAGCGGCTAAGGCGATTGGTCTTGTGATGCCGGAACTACAAGGAAAGTTGAACGGAATGGCACTCCGTGTGCCGACTCCGAACGTATCACTTGTCGATTTGGTCGTCGAACTCCACCGAGATGTCACGGTCGATGAAGTCAATGAAGCGTTTGAACGGGCAGCGTTTGGAGAAATGACAGGTATTTTAGGCGTTTCTCACGAACCGCTCGTCTCTATTGATTTTAACGGGGACGATCGCTCGTCGATTATCGACATGGATTCGACGATGGTGCTCGGCGGAAATCATGTCAAAGTACTCGCATGGTATGACAATGAATGGGGCTATTCATGCCGTGTCGTGGACTTGTTGGACATGGTGGCCAGCTATCTTCAAATCGGTCAGCAAGAAACACACGCCTAAAAAATATTACGTTCAGGAAAATATTTTTTGAATTTTTTTATCAAATGTCTTGTAAGGACGTCCCAAACACGTTACACTCAATTTCGTGAACTTCAATTGGTCTGACAAACGCAACTTAAAGGGTTAGGACCTCTTAGGACTAACTTGCCCCCGTGGTTGTGGGCGATTCAGGCACAAAGTGAGTGATCATCAACTACTTTGAGACCATTGATGTAAAGGGGGATCCACTAATATGGATACTATGGGACGTCACATTATTACAGAACTTTGGGAGTGCAATCCCGACAAATTGAATGATATCGACTACATCGAGCGTTTGTTCGTCGATGCTGCTCTTCGTTCGGGCGCTGAAGTCCGCGAAGTTGCATTCCACAAGTTTGCGCCACACGGTGTAAGTGGAGTCGTCATCATTTCAGAATCACACTTAACGATTCACAGTTTCCCAGAACATGGCTATGCGTCAGTTGACGTGTTTACATGTGGAGATCGAATCGATCCGGCTACAGCATCGCAGTATATTGCTGAAGGATTGGATGCAAAAGTACGTGAAGATGTGAAACTTGAGCGTGGAATGGGACCGATTCGTGTTCCGGAAGCGCAAGTGGCAATCAGCAAATAAATCAGATTGACCTTTTGAGGCTGGCCGTTTAACGGTCAGCCCTTTTAATTGTTTTGTTGTCGCCTTAATTTTGATATGCTTAACGTATATAACTCAGGCGTTGAGGTGGATTATGGGACTGTTAGATAAGTTACAAACACATATTGAAACGAAAGATACACATAAAAATGAAATGCTCCAAACACGTTACTATGCGGCATCGTCACATGCGATGTTGCAATGGTTAGAAGGAAAAATTCAAGAGAACGGTCAGACGGTTCGTCGAATCGATGCGAATCGAGGAGAACTTTCGTTTCTCGGAGAAGGCTGGGACGGGCTCATCACGATTGTACAAGTGGATGGCGGCCGGACGGCTGTCGATTTTACATTAAACCGTGAACAGCGACTCGGTGCAGACCTTTCGCAAATTGTATCGCACTACTACGAGGCGCTCACACAACAATTCCCGTTACGTGCCATTGGTAATAAAACAGTCGAACGATAAGGAGGTTTGAGCATGCGTTGTCCGAAATGTGATCATAATGGAACGAGAGTGCTCGATTCCCGTCCGGTGCAAGACCATTATTCGATTCGACGTCGTCGTGAATGTGAAAAATGTGGGTATCGGTTTACAACGTTTGAGACGGTTGAACAGACACCGCTCATCATTGTTAAAAAAGATGGAAATCGTGAAGAGTTCAGTCGTGAGAAAGTACTTCGCGGCATTATTCGGGCGTGCGAGAAACGACCTGTCACACTTGAACAGCTTGAAGGAGTTGTGACGAAAGTCGAACAGCAACTTCGTGCCCTCGCCCAGTCAGAGATTCCGAGTGAACAAGTAGGTGAGCTCGTGATGAACGAGCTCGCGCGAGTCGATGAAGTCGCATATGTCCGTTTCGCATCGGTTTATCGTCAATTCAAAGACATCACGGTGTTCTTTAAAGAACTTGAAGATTTAATGAAGCAAGAAAATTCGACCAACTAAAGGGCGGCCTGCTGGTCGCCCTTTTTCAAGGGAGAGAGCCATGGAGAAAGAACGTACAATCTTTGGGACGGACGAATTGTTAATCATGAGTACCGGTCTTGTCGACCGTGAATCGTACCAGTCCCTTTACCACTTATATCAACCTGTCATCGGAGTGAAGGCGCTCGCACTCTATCAAACGTTATGGAGCGAACTGAAGCCGGGCAAAATGAAATCCAACTATATGTCACATAGTGCATTATGTGAGATGTTGGAGTTCTCTATCAATGAGTTAATGGACAGTCTGTTCCGTTTAGAAGCGATCGGGTTAGTGCGCACCTATAAAACAAAAGACGCTCGATTGACACAATATGTCTATCAGTTACGCGTCCCGCTTGCACCGCACACGTTTTTGAATGACGGTCTGTTGTCGAGTTTCCTCTTCTATAAAGTCGGGGAAGTACGATTCAAACAATTGCAGGGGCGTTTTACGATTGATCCGTTGCCGGCAGGCATCGTCGAGGTGACAAAGGACTTCAATGAAGTGTTTGATGTCAAAGGAGTAAACCATCGTGCGTTCACACAAAAAAATTATGAAAAGCCGGACCGGGCAAAGATTGAAATCAACTATTCGTTCGATATGGAAATTGTGAAAAAACTGACGAATTTTCCAGTTGGATTTTTCACGAAAAAATTAGACGAAACGATCACAAAACTGGCCTACGTGTCACAACTCGATGAAGAGACGATGGCTGAGATGTTAAAAGAGTATTTCGTCCATGAGGCGTATCTGCCACTCAGTGAGCAAGAGAAGCGGGACGGGTGTCGTCAAATGGTCTTACAATTGAAAAAGAAACAGACGCGCCATCGGAAAGAGAAGACCGTCGAACTTGAACAGACGATACTAGGAGACTTGCATGACCCTGAGGTGATGGAGTCCGCACATCCGCATCAATATGTCTCGACGCTTCGGAAGACCCCGCAACTTTCAAAGAGTGATGAACAGTTAGTCATTGAACTCGTCGACACACTCGGTCTCGCGCCAGGGGTCATCAATGCGCTCTTCTATTACTGTATCGAAGTGAAGAAGCAGACGCGGCTGAGCGAGAACTATGTCTTGCGCATTGCGACAAGTTGGAAAACAGCAGGCTATACGAACGCAAAAGAAGCGCTAGAGCGTGAAGAATCTCAAGATGCGCTCATCGAGAAGAAACAACAAAAACGCGAGAGCGTGCAACGCACCACGGTCGGGTCACGACGGAAACCCCAGCAAGGGGATATGCCGAAGTGGCTCGAGGATGAGGCGAAACAACAGCGCTCATACGACCAAGCGAGGAAAAAGGAACTTGAGTCGTCCGTTCCGGATGACGCGGAACTCGTGAAACTATTAAATGAATTGAAAGAGAAGGGGTGAGGGGATGGAACGAATCAATCAGTCGCTGTCTCAGTTGATGAACCGAAAAGAAGTTCGTGAGGCGTACGAGTCGATTCGCAGACGTACACTGAATCACCCGGGTGTCATCGCATTTTTGAACGCTCATCCAGAGTTAGAGGAGAAGGCGATTGAAATCGGGTTTACCAAACTGAGTGAGTACGCGGAACAGATGGATGGAAAAACGTTCATAGAAGATCAGGCCGTCATCCCGGGTCATCAACCGGTGCTCTATGTCGATCTAGGACAGATTGCCATTCGCTATGAAGAGACGGTCGCTCATCGTCAGGCGAGACGCCAAAAAGAGATGGACCGTAAGTTTAAGAGTTTGTTCTTACCGGAAGAAGTCCGTGAGGCGAGCTTTGAGTCATTTGATTGGGCCGACGACGCGCGTAAAATCGCATTGCGTGAAGCGATGCGATTCGTGACAGGGATGAAGGCGCGTCAAAAAGTGAACGGTCTCTATCTCCACGGTAGTTTTGGCGTCGGGAAGACGTATTTACTCGCCGCAATCGCCAATGAGTTGAAGGTGGCGGACATCGAGACGATTTTAGTTCACGCCCCGGGCTTTGTGTCGGAGGCGAAACGTAAAATCCGTACCGAGTCGTTCGACTCTTTCTTGACGTCGTTTCAACATGTGCCAGTCTTATTGATTGATGACATCGGAGCTGAAGCCATCAGTCCGTGGGTACGAGATGAATTGTTCGGCATCATTCTTCAGTATCGGATGATGCATCGCTTACCGACGCTCTACAGTTCAAACTTTAGCGGGGAAGAGCTCGAGACGCACTTTTCAATCGATGGTTCGCCGCAAAACAAAATGAAAGCACAGCGACTCATGCAACGTATTTCTACGACGACGACCCAAATTGAGTTAAAGGGTGAAAATCGGCGTCGGTAAAGGATTGTTTTTCTCTGGTGAGTTGACTATACTAAGAATCATATAAAGGATGCATAGAAGAGGATATGGATCATCGAGACGAGTTTTAGCGAGGGAAGGGCGGTGGAAGCTTCCTAACGACGACGATGCATTTACTCCCTCGGAGCACCGTACGGGTCAATCGTGCGGCGATTCACACTCGTTATCGTGTGTTCGAGCCAAGCAGATTGCTTGGGAACGAGGGTGGTACCACGAGAATCAAAGCTCGTCCCTTTTTGAGGGATGGGCTTTTTTTATATTCATTTTTGAAAGGGGACAAATGTACATGATTCAATTAACATTTCCAGATGGCGCGGTAAAAGAGTTCGAAGCCGGCGTCACAGCAGAAGACGTCGCGGGCTCGATTAGTCCGGGACTCCGTAAAAAAGCAATCGCAGCAAAACTAGACGGAGAACTCATCGACTACCGTCGTCCAATCGAACATGACGGCAAAATCGAGCTCGTGATGCCGGACTCGGAAGACGGTCTTGATTTGATGCGTCACTCGTCGGCTCACTTGATGGCTCAAGCAATCAAACGGTTATACGGAGAAGACAATAACATCTATCTCGGAATTGGGCCGACGATTGAGAACGGATTCTATTACGATATCGAGATGGATCGTCGCATCAATGAGGAAGACCTTCCTGAAATCGAAAAGATGATGAAACGCATCGTCGATGAGAACTTGGAAATCACACGCGAAGTCGTTTCTCGTGACGAGGCGCTCGCTCGCTATAAAGAGTTGGGAGACCCGCTCAAGATCGAGTTGATCGAGGATATTCCTGCTGATCAAACACTGACAATCTACCATCAAGGTGAGTTCTTTGATCTTTGCCGTGGACCACACGTCCCGTCAACATCGAAGTTGAAAATCTTCAAATTGATGAGCGTGGCTGGTGCCTACTGGCGTGGGGACTCAGACAATAAGATGTTACAGCGTATTTATGGAACAGCGTGGGCGACGAAAGAACAACTCGCTGAACACTTGCGTCTTCTTGAAGAGGCGAAAGAACGCGATCATCGTAAACTCGGGAAAGAACTCGACCTCTTCTTCGTCTCACAAGAAGTCGGTCAGGGGCTTCCGATGTGGCTTCCAAAAGGGGCTTCGATTCGTCGTACGGTCGAGCGCTACATCGTTGATAAAGAGCTCGAACTCGGATATCAACATGTCTACACACCGGTTCTCGGTTCGGTCGACTTGTACAAGACATCTGGACACTGGGATCACTACCAAGACGACATGTTCCCGAAAATGGAGATGGACAACGAAGAACTCGTCCTTCGTCCGATGAACTGCCCGCACCATATGACAATCTACAAACATGAGCCACGTTCGTACCGTGAACTTCCACTTCGAATCGCTGAGCTTGGTGGAATGCACCGTTATGAGATGTCAGGGGCGCTCACAGGTCTTCAACGTGTTCGCTACATGGTCTTGAATGATGGACATACGTTCGTTACACCAGAACAGATGAAACAAGAATTCAAAGACATCGTTCATTTGATTCAAGAAGTATACGCTGACTTCGGCATCAAAGATTATCGTTTCCGTCTCTCGTATCGCGATCCTGCTGATAAAGAGAAGTACTTCGATAACGATGCGATTTGGGAAATGGCACAAAGTCAGTTGAAGGAAACGATGGATGAGCTCGAGCTTCCATACTTTGAGGCGGAAGGGGAAGCGGCATTCTACGGACCGAAACTCGACGTGCAAGTACGGACGGCGCTCGGGAAAGAAGAGACGCTCTCGACTGTCCAACTCGACTTCTTGCTTCCGGAGCGTTTCGATTTGACATACACTGGGCCAGACGGTAAGGACCACCGTCCAATCGTGTTGCACCGTGGTGTCGTCTCAACGATGGAACGGTTTGTCGCCTACTTGATTGAAGAGTATAAAGGCGCGTTCCCGACATGGCTCGCACCGGTCCAAGTCAAGTTGATCCCGGTTTCACACGTACACGACGAATACGTCGCGGAAGTGAAAGCAGAACTCGTCAAACGTGGCGTCCGTGTCGAAACGGATCTCCGTGACGAGAAACTAGGTTATAAGATTCGTGAAGCACAAATGAAGAAGATTCCGATGACGCTCGTTCTTGGGGATAAAGAGCGGGATGAGCGTGCGGTCAATATTCGCCGCTACGGTCAGCAGGAGCAAGTTTCTGCTTCACTTGATGAATTCATCGCATCGCTCACAGATGAGATTGCGAACCGTTCACGTTAAGTGAGGGACCACCTTTCCAACCAGAAAGGTGGTTTTTTTCGGTCTATAGACGGATGTGTATTTGTTCATCTACACGTATCGTAAACATAAGGAGTGATACTTAATGAATTATATGAAGCCAGTATTGGCACTTACCATTGGAGCGGTTGCGTTCACAGGAGCGCTTCCAAAAGTCGGAGCGGAGGCCATCGTCAACGATACGATTGTGACGCTCGGGGAATCGTTATCTTCAGAGCAACAAAAATGGGTACTCGAACGTATGGATGCCCCAGAAGGAATCGAACCCATTATCACGACTGCCGCAGATGAAGAAAAATATTTAGGAGACTCGGTTCCGCAAGCACAACGTGGAGGCGGCATGTACTCGTCTGCCCGAATCAAATTGACGAACGGGACAGGTCTTGATATTCAAACGGAAAACGTGACATGGGTCACGAAAGATATGTATGCGAACGCCCTCGTCACGGCAGGTGTGACGGATGCGGACATCTATATCACTTCACCGATTAACGTGACGGGCACCTCGGCTCTGACGGGAATTATGAAGGCATATGATCAGACCGCGGCCGAGACTGGGATTGAACTGTCGGAGGAGCGAAAAGAATTGGCACAAGAAGAGCTGGAGGTTACGTCTGAAATCGGTAAGACGGTCGGACAAGAGGATGTAGCAGGTCTCATGAACGAGATTAAAGCGGAAATTGCAAATCAGATGCCGGAGACAAATATTGAGATCCGTGACATCGTCATTCAAGTATTGAACCAAAATAACGTCCAGTTGTCTGAGGGCCAACTCGATCAACTGACGACACTATTCGAAAACATGCAACAGGCCAATTTAGATTGGTCAGCGATCAGCAGTGGATTGAAAGATGCGGGTCAAGATGTGCAGGCATTCCTCGAACAAGAAGAGGTGAAAGGATTCTTCGCCCGATTGTTTGAGGCGATCGGGAACTTCTTCAAGTCACTTACAAACTAAGTGGTATTAAAAAAGGGCGCCTGCCCTTTTTTAGTACCACCGTTTATGGATATAATTTTGAGCCGACTCATGGTCATCGACGATTTTTAAAGTGATGCGATTCATTTCTTCTAGTAAGTCTGTCAATACCGCCTGTAATTTTTCATCTTCTAGCCCATGTGCTTGCATCGTCTTACTGACAATCTGCTGGACTTGATCATGGTAGTCATGTTCTCGCGATACATCTTTTCGCCAGTTCATGTCGATCCCTCCTTTGATATTTCATTATTCCCTTTGAAAAGGTATTGCGAAACGAGAGAATGACTGGTATCATCATAAAAGTGTGAGCTACCAATTATTCATGCGCGATATCTTGACATCTTTTCCTGCTAGTGCTAAGATGACATAGTGATTAAAAACAACAAAGCAGAAGCACCCGCTTTTCACCTCGTCTGAGAGTCATCAGGCAGGTCCATCAAGTTCTTGGTTCATTCGGCATCGTCTGCCGTTTTATGACCTCAACTGATGTGTGGGTGGGAAACTGCCGACGCTTTTTTTATTGCCATGTTGTCTTGTCAATCTAAATCTCGTGCAATCGCACGATGGAGGTGCTAACCATTAGCAAAGAGCTCTTTATCAACGAAAACATTCGTGCCCGTGAAGTACGTCTCATTGGCGCAGACGGTGCACAACTCGGTGTGACATCACGTAACGATGCGTTACGTTTAGCTGAAGAAGCGGAACTAGACCTCGTCTTAGTCGCAGATAAAGCAAATCCACCGGTCGCTAAAATTATGGATTATGGGAAGTACCGTTTCGAACTCCAGAAAAAGGAGAAAGAAGCGCGTAAAAACCAAAAAGTCATCCAAATGAAAGAAGTACGTCTCAGTCCAACAATCGAGGACAACGATTTCCAAACAAAATTGCGTAATGCACGCAAGTTCCTTGAAAAAGGAAACAAAGTGAAGGCTTCGATTCGTTTCCGCGGACGTGCCATCACACACTCGGAAATCGGGAAACGTGTTTTGGACAAAATGGCAGCGGAATGTGCCGATTTGGCAACAGTTGAACAAAAGCCGAAGATGGAAGGACGCAGCATGTTCTTAGTGCTGGCTCCGAACAAAGAAGATTAATTATCGATTCTCAGTGGGGAGGAAATACTCATGCCGAAAATGAAATCGCACCGCGGTGCTTCAAAACGTTTCAAACGTACAGCATCAGGTAAACTCAAGCGTTCACACGCTTACACAAGTCACTTGTTCGCAAACAAATCGACTAAAGCGAAACGTAAGCTCCGTAAAGGCGCTATCGTATCAGCTGGAGACTTCAAACGCATTCGCAACATGATCGCGAAGTAATACAGAAACAATTTAGGAGGGAATCCATATGCCACGCGTAAAAGGCGGTTATACGACTCGTCAACGTCGTAAAAAGCAAATTAAACTTGCCAAAGGATACTTTGGTTCGAAACACATTCTATTTAAAGTAGCAAAACAACAGGTCATGAAGTCACTCATGTACGCTTACCGTGACCGTCGTCAGAAGAAACGTGATTTCCGTCGTCTTTGGATCACACGTATCAATGCGGCAGCACGCACAAACGGTCTCTCATACAGCCGTATGATGCACGGCCTCAAGCTTGCAGGAATCGACATCAACCGTAAGATGCTTGCTGAGCTTGCTGTGACAGATGCACAGGCATTCGCGTCACTCGCTGAAACAGCTAAATCAAAATTGAACGCGTAATCGTTCAATCGACAGCGCCGAGACACTCTCTCGGCGCTTTCTTTTTTCTTTAGAATTTCTTAGAATTAAGAGAAGGAGGAAAGCGTATGAATCAATCGGTTGTTGCGATCGTCGCCTTAGCGCTCATTGTCTTGAACGTTTACACCTACATCCAAGCGAAACAGTATGCGCAAGGAAAAGGTGACTTTAACGTCCTATTCGCCTATGCAGGAGGAGCCATCGGTGCCTTGTTCGGTCTTCATTTGACTCGGAAGAAGACGGTTCATGCCCCAAAACTGCTTCAATTACAAGTATTGATTTTAGCAGTGGGCTGGTCTTTAATGATTTTAGTACTGCTATAAGTGGAGATAGAGGAGGAACATCCGGTGAACTGGACAACATTGTTTGATCGGCAGCGCGAATTAGACGAGCGGATCAAAGCACAACATGGATTATCCGGCAATCAATTCGATGAACGGTTACTGGCGCTGCTTGTCGAGCTCGGTGAACTGGCTAACGAAACACGTAGCTTTAAGTTTTGGTCGAAGAAAGGACCGTCGCCTCAAGATGTGATCTTAGAAGAATATGTAGACGGCATTCATTTCTTACTGTCACTTGGTCTTGCGCTTGGGTATGAACGAGATGCGTTTCCTGCGGGAAGTTCATATCTTGATGCGACTGATGCTTTTTTAGATATTTATCGAAAAGTGACGAATTTTGGTCTTTCAAAAACGGAAGCCATGTACGAGACGCTGATGGCAGCTTATCTCGAACTTGGTTATACGCTCGGTTTTAATGAGCAACTCATTTTGCTAGCATACATGAATAAAAATGAAGTAAACCATGAGCGACAAAATCAAGGATATTAATGAAAAGGAGCGGATTGATATGAATGAATCGTTACATATGTTAAAACGTTTGACGGATGCAACAGGCGTCCCAGGAAATGAGGGAGAAGTCCGTCAATTGATGCGTGAATACCTCGAGCCGCATGTCGAGTCGTTTGAACAGGATGGACTCGGAAGTCTATTTGGTCAAGTGACCGGAGATGCTGAAGGTCCACGTGTCATGATTGCTGGTCACATGGATGAAGTTGGTTTCATGGTGACGCGTGTGGAAGAAGGCGGTTTCCTTCGTTTCCAGGCGCTCGGTGGCTGGTGGAACCAGGTGCTGTTGGCACAACGAATGGATGTAGTCACACGGTCTGGTGAAAAGATTCCGGGTGTCATTGGTGCGAAACCACCTCACGTCCTACCGCTTGAGGCACGGAAGAAGCCCGTCGAAATCAAAGATATGTTCTTAGATATCGGTGCGACGTCGAAAGACGAAGTGGCTGAGTGGGGAATTCGTCCAGGCGATACGGTCGTGCCACATTGTGAATTCACAGTCATGAAAAATGAGAACTTCTTGATGGCGAAGGCATGGGACAACCGCATCGGATGTGCGATTGCCATCGAAGCAGCAAAACGTCTGAAGGAAGAATCGTTCCCTGGCGTCATGTATACAGGAGCGACGGTACAGGAAGAGGTCGGGTTACGTGGAGCGGTGACCGCTGCCAACTTGATTCGCCCGGATGTCGCGATTGCTGTCGATACAGGCATTCCGAGTGATACGCCGGGAATGACCCAAGCAGAAGGGTTGTCAAAACTCGGGGACGGGGTTCAAGTCATCTTCTTTGATGCGACTACCGTCACGAACCCACGCCTTGTCGACCTCATCGTTGACGTGGCCAAAGAGCAAGACATCAAATATCAATTGGACTTAACGCCAGGCGGTGGCACAGATGCTGGGCGATTCCATCTTTCTGGGATCGGGATGCCGGCCATCGCATTGACAGTGCCGGTCCGCTATTTACACACGAACGTGTCCATCATCCATAAGGATGATTACGAGGCAGCGGTACAACTCGTTGTCGCATTGACGAAACGTTTAGACCACGAAACGGTCCAATGGTTGAAAGAGGGATAATATGACGAAGATTACGTCTACGAAGAGCGAGACGATTAAACGATTAAAACGATTGATGACAAAAAAAGGTCGTCAAGAAACGGGTCAATTCCTAGTAGAAGGAGAGCATTTGGTGGACGAGGCCATTCGTGCCGGTCGACTCGTCCAACTCATCATGGCTGAGTCGTATTCACCAAAAGGAACGTGGCGTCTTGAAGATATGCCAGTCCTCGAGTTATCCGACCACGTTGCGGACCTTCTTTCCGAAACGGAAAAGACCCAAGGCGTGTTTGCCGTTGTCAAGATGACACCGGTGGAACGAAAAATGAAGAAAGTACTCGTAC